>JBMDXC010000582.1:0-7813 GCA_048594805.1 Candidatus Entotheonellaceae bacterium
AGGCGGAGACTAGTGCGGCACCATCAGTGGAAAAATTTGCTCCACCTGTGGAAAAGCCTGCCCCACCTCCACCCCCAGCGGTGGTAAACAAAGCCGTTACTGCTCCTCCGCCGAAGCCCGTGGTGGAGCAGGTGGCGCCACCGCCGCCAAAGCCCGTGATGGAGAAGGCGGCGCCTCCTGCTCCTCTCCCGAAGCCTGTAGAGAAAAAAACGCTACCAGCCCCTCTGAAGCCACCGCCTGAGGCCATGACGTTGGCGCAGAAGGAGACGAAACCGACGCCTCCGCCGGCCCCACCGAAGGAGACGAAACCGACGCCTCCGCCGGCCCCACCGACTGCAGCGCCTTCTGAAGCGCAGCAGAAGCTTGCAAAGCTGCGTGAGCGACAGGTAGAGAAAGAGACTGCGGAGATGAGAACAGCTACGGCAGTGCAGCAGAAAGTGGCGCAATTGCGTGAACAACAAGTGCAACAAGAGGCTGCCGCACAGCGCGTGGCAGCCTTGCGTGCCGAGCAAGCGGAGAAGCAGGCGGCGCAACAGCGGGTGGCAGCGCTACGCAGTCGTGTCGGCAGTGGTGACTTTGGGGAGGGTAGTGGCTCTGCCGGCAGCGGTACCGCGGGTATCGGAAGCGGGAGTGGTGCCCCTGGCGGCGGCAGAGGTACGGGCACTGCGGGGGCTGGGAGCACAGGGACCGGAGGCCTATCAGGCATTCGTCTGCGTACCTATCAAGCAGAATTGCAGGCGAAGATTACGAACGCCTGGAATATACCGCCACAATCGAAAAACTTGCACGCCGAGGTGTTCCTCATTATCGATCGCGCCGGCAATGTGGAGCAGTCCCGTTTGGTCCAAAGCTCAGGCAATGCACTCTTTGATGAATCGCTGCAGCGTGCTATCAAACAGGCTCAGCCTTTACCAGCTTTGCCTGACGACTATGCTGCACCATCTGTGAGAGTCACGCTGCACTTTCGAGGGCGTGGCTAATAGGGAGGGTTATCTGAGGACAACTATGCAGAAACGGCTTCTGCGCTCGAGCAGTGTGGTGGTTGTGCTGCTTTTGGGGTGGTATGGTAGTGTACTGGCGCAAACTCAGTTGCAGATTGATATTGAAAAGCAATCAAGTGCGGAACTTCCGGCGTTAGCTGTGCCACAATTCCTGGGGGAGACAGCCGATCCAGGGCTTGCTCAGCAGCTTCGCAGTGCCCTCCAGCAAGACATGAAATACACAGGGCTTTTTCGTATTGCCGATCAGGCCACGTACCCAGAAGTCCCCCAGTCCGTTGAGCAGATACAGTATCCCAGTTGGGCGGTGCTTGGGGTGATAGCAGTCATTACTGGACGTTTAGAGCGTGCCGCAGCGGACGGGCAAGTAGGCCTGCAGTTTGCCTTGCACGATGTGGCTCAGCAGCGTCTGAGGATCGGCAATAATTTGACTGGCCCCAAAATACGTCATCGGGAAATGGTGCACCGCTTTAGTGATGTCATCTATCGAGAACTGACAGGAGAGGCTGGCCCCTTCGATACGCAGGTGCTCTGTGTCAGTCCAGGGAAAAATAAAAATAGTAAAGACATCGTGATTATGGACTATGACGGGTATGGCGCACGACCATTGATCGCCGATGGTGGGCTCAATTTGGCACCAGTCCTCTCGCCAAATGGTACCCTTTTGGCGTATACTTCATATCGTTCTGGGAATCCGAATCTCTATGTCCGTAACTTATTCACCGGCGCAGAGGAACGTCTAACCTCGGGGGTCGGCTTGTCCATGGCAGGTTCCTGGTCACCAGATGGGCGCTATCTGGCCTTAAGTCAGACCATTGAGGGCAACAGCGAGATTTTTGTGTATGATACAAAAAGCAAGCAGATGAAGCGCATCACTAATGACTGGGGTATCGATGTCTCGCCACGTTTTGCGCCGGATGGGAAGCGGCTGGCTTTTGTGTCAGACCGCTCTGGCTCCCCCCAGCTCTACGTCACTGATCGGCAGGGGAGTGCGCCAACCCGTCTGACATATGAAGGACGCTATAATACGGCCCCAATGTGGTCACCTCGCAATGAGGTGATTGCCTTTGTTGGGCGTGCCGATGAAGACCGTTCTTTCGGGGTCTATACGATCCGACCTGATGGGAGCGGGCAAACCCGTCTTGGTGGTGGCGGGGGCCCTGATGCCCCCATATGGGCGCCTAATGGTCGTTTTGTGATGTACACCAGCACGCTGGGTGGTTCCCGGCAGCGCTATATAATGCGCGAAGATGGCCAGGCGAACTACCCGCTCCCCGCTAGTGGCCCAGCTTGTCTGACGTCACAGTGGGTCGCGCGTACGGCGCGGTAGCTGTATTAACCAAAGAAAGGAGGAAGATCGATGACTATGCGTCCTATCCTGTCCAGGACAACCCTGGTCGCCCTAATCCTCACGTTTCTCTTTGTTGGCTGTGCCAAAGAAGAGCCCCCTCCGCCTATGGCTGAGGTACAGCCACGGCCTGCTGCCCCGCCTCCACCTCCACCTCCACCTCCTGCTCCGGCTCCTGGACCGTCAATTACTCAGCAAGCGTTCCAAGAGTTCCAGAACCAGGATATTAATTTCGACTTTGATAAGTACGATCTGCGCCCTGATGCTCGGACCATCCTTGATAGGAAAGTTGCTTTTTTAAATCAAAATAGTTCCGTAAGAAGCCAGATCGAAGGGCACTGTGACGAGCGTGGCACGAACGAGTATAATCTGGCTCTCGGTGAGCGTCGTGCCAATGCTGCAAAACAGTACCTTACCACCGCCGGCATCAGTGCAGGACGTCTATCTACCATTAGTTATGGGGAGGAGCGCCCTCTTGACCCAGGTCATAATGAAGCGGCCTGGGCTAGGAATCGGCGTGCACATTTTGTGATTACTGGTCAATAGAACATTGTTAAGCCTATGAAACGTGTGTTTGTGCTGGTGAGTTTGCTCCTACCTGGTCTGATGCTGGGCTGTGCGAGTGACAGAGATCTGCAAGCTGTGCGTGCTGATGCCCAAGCGTTAGAGCGTCAGAGCAGTGAGCGCCAACAGACGGTCGAGGCGCGGTTGCAGAGTGTGAGTGACCGTGTAGGCCAATTTGAAAAGGCTCAGGCTGAGACACGACGCGACATGGCGCGGACTGCTGCCAACCTTGATGAGTTGCGGATACAACTGCAACGCTTACAGGGTGACATTCAGGAAACCCAGCACCGAGTAAGGCGTGGTACGACAGAGGGGGAGGGAATTTCTGCCACCAAGCTAGCCGATTTGGAAACCCGCTTGCATGAGCTGGAACAACAGTTCCCGGCCCGAAAGGGTGCTACGCCTCAAATTTCTCAACAAAAACCTGAACTCGAGCCGGGCCTGTCGTCGCCGGCTCCACCGGCTTCCTCCACCATGGACTCGTCGCCATCGATGCCTCCATTGCAGGCAACACCGGCGCCCCCCCCCCCTACGCCGCGGGTAACAGCGCCGCCCCCTACAAGTACCACAGCCCGACTGCCAGGGACGTCATCACTAGCGGAGACGAATATTACTGAGCAGTTGTACAAGCGTGCCTTGAAGGATTATCAGGAGAAGAACTACGAGGCTGCGGTGGTGAATTTTAAACAGTTTTTAAAGCAGGCTCCTAAGTCTCCACAAGCCGGAAATGCCCAGTATTTGATTGGTGAATCCCTGTATGCCCAGAAGCAATATGAGGCAGCTATCGTGGCTTTTGATGAAGTCGTCCAGAAACATAGCCGGGATCCACAAGTCGCGGCAGCTATGCTTAAGCAAGGCTACGCCTTTGCTGAGCTGAAGGATGCACGTAACGCCCGATTTTTCCTCCAACAGGTCCAGAAAAAATACCCCAATAGCCCTGAAGCCCAACAGGCCGCGGAGAAACTGAAGCACCTGCGCTAAGGCGCTCACACGCCTGGTGATAAAGATCTCAGTTAAACTTAAAACGCATCTTCTTTGCTCTGGATCTTTGGAGACGTTCGAGCTGGGCCATCTGGTTTGCCTCAGGCTCCAGGGTACCGTTTTCCCATGCGTTGACGTCTGCTGGACGTACCCGCAACAGCTGGGCCATCTGTACCTGGGTCATTTCAGTGTACTCACGGAGTGCACGAATCTCGTCCGGTGTTAACATGGTTTCTTCCTCGTATAGTAGCGTAGCAATATCCACGTCATTATAGGCGAGTGCTGGCATGCGTATCTATGATATTACTGCTCCTCTGTCACCATCTCTCCCGGTCTATCCTGGTGATCCAGAAGTCACAATCACTCCTATAGCCCAGCTCCACTGGGGTGATGCCGCCAATGTCAGCCGTCTGGTACTGAGTTCGCATACCGGGACACATCTCGACGCGCCACGCCACTTCTTCGAGGCGGGCGTGGCAATTGACGGTCTTGATCTCCGCCTGCTCATGGGGCCAGCCCGGGTCTGTGCCTTCCCCCAGGCGACGACGCACCTGACTGCTGATGACCTGCGCCCTCTGGGGTTGGCGGGTGTCCAGCGTCTTCTTTTGCAAACACCCAATGCAGCGTTGTGGGAGAAAACAGGCTTCCAGGCCAATTATATCGCCCTCACAGAGTCAGCAGCGCACCTCTTGGTGGAGGTGGGGGTACGCCTCGTGGGCATCGACTATTTGTCTGTGGAT
The DNA here is from genome assembly GCA_048594805.1 of Candidatus Entotheonellaceae bacterium. Classification (GTDB taxonomy): domain Bacteria; phylum Tectomicrobia; class Entotheonellia; order Entotheonellales; family Entotheonellaceae; genus SXND01. The sequence goes on from JBMDXC010000582.1 coordinate 4,632, forward strand.
GCCTTCGAGCGTCAAGATTTTCCTGTCCATCGCACCTTGCTGGGAGCAGAGGTCCTGATTTTGGAAGGGCTCGATTTGCGGGCGGTACCACCCGGTGACTATGAATTGTTGGCCTTGCCGTTGCTCCTTGCGCATGGCGATGGCGCGCCTGCACGCGCCATCCTGCGGCGACCTTAGAGCAAACCGGCCCGCCGCCGCCACCACCACTCAACCCCTAGTACACCCAAAACCGCCAGAAACAGCGGGAGAGTCTCACGGAGCCGTAACTGAGTCTCTTCAAGGACCTTATAGCTCGGCGCTCCACCAAAAAATTCGATGAGACTCGTTACTGAGGGACGCGCCGGGGTGTATATGGGAAAAAAGGTGCCGCCCGTACGCTCGGCAATGTCCCGCAACAGCTTATGATTGGGGGCCGCATGCTGGCTTTCGTCACCCGGACGCTGGACACGCAAGAGCAAGCGATTCGCTTCATGGGTTTTCCCACCAATATCAGCTTGGACGTCGAGTTCATAGACGCCTTCCTGATCAGCACGAAAACGGTAGCGATACTCCCCCGGATTGCCTGTAGGTACATACTGTACTGGTGTCTCCGTGCCATTGGGCGTGCGCAACTTCGTGCTGAGGGTCGCGTTCTCTGTAGGACGATAATCATCTTGCAGCACTTGCAGCGTGCCCGTGACTTCACTGCCGACGGGGAACTCGCTGGCATCCGCCATAATTCTGATCTGTTTGAGGATAGGATCACGGATAAGCCAGCGCACCATCTGGCGTACGAACTGCAGATAGTATTGATTGGAATCCAGCCGACCAGCCATCTGAAAATTCCATTTCCAGATATAGTCACTCATGAGTGCCAAGGTTCGTCCTTCCCCAAACCGCTGCATGGCCAGCAGGGGCACGGCTGGTCGGTCATCCAGACGGCCACTGCTGATGCCCAACACGGTGGCACCAGGTTTGGCCTGCCCTACGAGATTGAATGCATCAAGTTCTGGCAGCATATCCCAGATGCGCTGATTTTCCGCGGCATCAGGTGAGAGGCGGGTAATGGGATGGGCTTTGCCCTCTTCCGTGAGCACCAGACGCTGCGTCACTGTACGATAGTCGTTGCGGTCTGGGCGTAGGGACACAGGCAAAATCTCCTCGATAGGCGTGCCAGCGTAGCCTCCCTGAGAAAAGGCGGACATGCCACCCACCATGGCAAAGGCCCCGCCCTCCTGGACATATTTGCGTACGTTCTCCAGATAGTACCAGGGGAAGTAGAGCTGATAACTGAAATTTTCAAAGATGATCAAGTCAAAATTTTTGAGTTCTTGCGTAAACAAACGCTGGGTCGGGAAAGGAATAAGACTGAGCTGGCTTTCGGGCACCTGGACGACATCAGTCGGGGTCCGCAAAATGACGAATGAGATCATATCAATGCTCGGATCTTGCTTTAACCCCTGGCGCAAGAAGCGATAATTCCAGGTTGGGCTGCCACAGACCAGGAGCACGCGAATCTTGTCACGCGCCACTGAAAGCGGAAAGTCTGCCTCATTGTTTTCCGTGAGCGCTTCCCCGAGGTGCGAAGCCACACCGACAGTATAGGTAAACTCGCCAACTTCCTCCGGCTCGATTTCAAATTGCACCTGTTGCTCGAACACCTCCGCCGTGACCTGCACGGTTTTGGTAGCTACTACACGCCCAGCGCGCTTCAAGACTACTGGGACATGCTCGCCACGATATCCCCACGCCTGTACCGTAACGTTCACCTCCGTGGGATAGTGCACAAACGCCAAGGTCGGGGCCTGCACAGAGGCAATGCGAATATCCCGGTAGGTCTCGGGCGCGCCGATGCCAACTGTTACCACGCGGACACCAGCTTGGCGGAGATGTCCCAGACCCGTGTCCGCGCCATGGTGTGCGCCATCACTCAAGAGTACCACCCCTACGGGCTGCGTACTGCGCTGTTCTGCGAGGACAGTGGCCAGAGAGCCGAGCATGTCTGTCGTTCTCCCCCCGGCCTGGAGATCCTCCAAGCGTTCCATAGGGACGGCACGTGCCGTCTCGTCAAACTGGTACAGCTTGACTTGATAGTGCTGTGCGAGCGTTGCTAGGGCTGCATGCTCGCCGCTGTGTAGATAATCCTTGGCTTGCTGCAGACGAGTCGGTTTGCCTGGCTCAGATAATGCCATACTGCCCGACGTATCCAGCATCACGGCCAGGGGTGGCAGAATTTGCAGGACTTTTTGGATGAGTAGCGATGGATTCATGAGCATGCCAAGCACGAGCAGGTAAGCCACGGCGCGTAGGAGGCAGAGACCCCAACGTACTGGCACGGAGACGCGCTGCCGCAAGTCGCGCCATTGCAGCAGCAGCAGCAGCACAAAGCCAATGGCCACAATGAGTGTCAGCGTAACAGAGAGCGTCATGTCCCACGTCAAACTGCCACGGAAGGTGCCAGACGCCGTTTTCCAGACCAATGGGTAAAAGGGCAGGCTGTTCATCCGAGTTTCTTACGAATAAAGGGTAAATGAATTAGGTCCTGCTTGTAGTTCACCGTTAAAGCATAGAGCACGCAGTTGACCCCAAGTTTAAACGCCTCGAGGCGTTGCGCCTCCCCACCCGGATGACATGTCGCCACCCAATGACCTAGAAAATCGCGCTCCCAGGCTGCCCCCAGGCCATTCTGACAGTACAGGAGTGGGGTCCGATCCTCCACCTGAACGCCTTCCACGTAAGGATTGACCATACGCACACCACCAATAGTGCGAATCAAATAAAAGGTCCGAAAAACCGTATGGTCAGGTGGGAGAATTTTGAGCGCCCGGTCCGGAAACAGACGTGCGACCTCCTGGCGTACACTGGCATCAAAATCTCTCCCCTTGTTGCCACGCGCATCGTCAATCAGTAACAAGCCGCCAAAGAGCAAATAGCGCCGTAGAATTTCTAATTCTTCATCGCTAAAAGGCTCAAAACCGCGCTCGCCAGTCATATACAGAAACGGGTAAGCAAACAGGGCCGGATCACGCAGTGTTAAAATCTGGCGCTCATCACGGGTTTCGACACTGGTGCGTAAACGTACCTCTTGCATCAAGGGCAGCGTGGCGCGTGGATGTGGATCCCACTGACCACCCCGGTACTGGAGTTGTGCCAGAATAAACGTGTTTGATGCCGGGATAGCCTCGGCTGGTGGTACGAACGCT
>JBMDXC010000583.1:0-16332 GCA_048594805.1 Candidatus Entotheonellaceae bacterium
GGTTATCACCCAACGATGAAACAGAAGGTTTAACATGCTGAATTGTATAGGGTTACTTGACGAGAGTCGAGTCTGAGTATACCGATGTAAGCTAAAGATTTCTACCTAAATTATTATGTTCTTTGGTGTCCGGAGTAATAGTTTTTCATCCGTGAAGTTTTTCACTACATATCCAAGGAAGGTCGTTCCATCGTTGGCGTGGTGGATGCCGGATTTTTCTGCTGAGATTGCAAGCTTGAGGCGCGTGTTGAGGAACCATTGTGCTTCCTGAAACACCTGTAGTGCCTCTTGCTTGCTACCGATAATTCCAATGAGAAAATCATCGGCATATCTTGCATAATGGAGTCGTTTGAACCCTGGATCGAGCGGGTCGGATGCAGGAAGACTTTTTTGCCGTGTGGCTAATTCCCGGATTATCTGCGTATGCTGTGCTATTTTGGCTTGTACCTCTGGGGAGTTTTCTCCTTTGAGCGCTTTTATCATCCTGCGATGATGAGGAAGTCTTGAGGTGATACGTCCCCATTCCTTTCCCCTTTTTCGCGCTTTCCCCTGGTCAAACTCTTGCTTTTTCTGCTCCATGTATTCATCGAATTCATGGAGGTAGATATTGGCAAGAATAGGGGAGATAATTCCGCCTTGCGGTGTTCCACTATGCGTTCTGTGGAATTGCCAGTCTTCAACGTACCCCGCTTTCAACATATTATGGATAAGATCGAGGAATTGTGTGTCCTCTATCTTTTTCTCCAACAGTTCCATGAGGATTTCATGGTTGATGTTGTCGAAGTACCCTTTGATGTCGATATCGATAAACCATTTCGTCCCTGTCCATGTACGTTGAATGGTTTTAAGGGCCGAGTGACATGATCGTTTTGGTCTGAATCCATGGGAGCTATTTAAAAATAGCGGTTCATAGACACGTTCCAGGATCATGCGTACCACTTCTTGTACCAGTTTATCGTCGGCGGAGGGCATTCCCAGTGGTCGCAGCTTTCCGGGTGTTTTCTTCGGTATCTTTACTCTTCGTACTGGGTTCGGCTTATATCGTTTCTCTCGAATGAGTTCCACGAGATTTGCCGCCCTTTCTGGTGAGTACCCATCCATGGTTGTTGTCGTTGTACCTCGTGTAAGGGCTCCTTTATTTCCCTGGATGTTGAGGTACGCTTGCATCCATAAGTCTGGATGGTTCATCAGTCTTCGAAGGTCCTTGACTCTCCTGCCCTTACGGGCGACTTCCGAAATTGCCCGCAATTTCTCACCTGTTCGTGCAGACAGCATTCGCATGTCCTTCCAGTTGAGTTTTTGTGGCGTCTAGGACTGTCTCCCTTCCCCTCAGCGTGGGGCTTTCGTCCATGTTGCCATGTCTTATACCTTGGCTGTTCCATCTTGCGATGGCTGCTAAACCCATTACGGGCAAACGTTGGGTACTATGGAGACTCCGTTGCCATACAGGTGTCTGTACTCAAACAGAACACCAGCTTAGGCAATCCTGCATTTCAGCATGAGTGAGTTGCGTCATGGTTAGGTATCCCTTTCGTTCCTTTCTTGCGCGATAGCAGATGGCCCGGTAAAGCTGAGCCAACAAGGACATTCCTCCGGTCCTTGTTGTTTTTGTCGGAATAACCGAAAGTCTTTTATTCCGATTTTCCGGCATATCGTTTCAACGTTCCTTCGATATGGCTTCGCAGTTAAGCGCCTTGGAACTAGGATTCAAGCAGTTTAGCTATTTACCATACATGACTTACACTGACATCTTGGTGCTAGAACGTTTTGCCCGCGGATGCCTTTTTCCGGCATGCTACACTCCCCTTCCTCTTTCGAGGTCTTCGAGCCATTGCTGGCAAGGATTAGCCGGATGTGTACAGGAAGTTCTCAGCATTCCTGGTGAACTGTGTTCACGCTCGTCTTTCTTTTCTCATGCTGCTTTATGCAGCGCACAGGAATCTTACAGCGTAATGATATGGTCAGGCGGATTGGACGCGAGGGCCGCATACAAGTCCGGGAAACAGCCGACTTGGACCCCCGCCACCGTACCGGTCGCCGTCGCTTTCTCGGGCCAGCGGCCGCCTGTGGCTAAGCCCCGCTCCAGCGCACACGAATCACACAGCATCAGGAGGATGCCCTGCGCTTGCGCCAGCTTTGCCAAGCGTTCTCCCATGGGATCCCCTGCCCGCAGGAGATACGTATTGTCATCAAAGAACATCATGCCCACGACCTCAACACCGTGGCCGCCTTGCTCCAGCTGGGGCAAGATCATTTGACCGAGTTTGTAACTGGCAGTATGTCCCGATGTGCTGAATACATACGCAACTTTCATGCGAACCTCCTCTGTGGAGAGAGTACACCAAAGAAAGGGAAACCAGCACGCGCGGCGGTGTGACACGGGTATGTACGCCACACGCGGCGCGTCTGAGAGGATCATAACAGAGGCCGTTGCGTTTGTGCACCGTAGGCGATAGACAGTCCAAAACAAAGTTGGTGTGCTACAGAGCTGTCATGCCCCACGGGGCACCATGGGTCATGTAAATGGGCACCTTAGGACGGAAATTTATAAGGCAGCCCTTGAGCCTAGCCCAAGCCCAGCGCCATACCAGAGCAAAGGCATCGGCGCAATGGGCACTGGCCTCACTCTAGACATCCTTGACACCTGCACATCCGTACAGATATATTGTCTACCATGGTGCCCGGTGAGGCGACACCGCCAACCCTGCGCCTGGAATTGTGTTTCCATCGTAGCGTATCCGCAGCGCTGGCAACACGATATCTCGTCCAAGGCCTTCTGCGCCACTGGCTCCTGGGCGGCAACTCGCTCAAGTGCCACCCGAACAGGGATGATACAGGGCTCGCCTACTTCACGGAGGCACAAACCGATGCACCCGCTGCCCCACATGAGCCTAGCCCAACGAAGGCAATATCTACTGCAGACTGGAGAGAAGACGGCATGGCTGTTATCGTGAAGTACGTAGTGGTATCGGATGGAAAAGACGATATGATCTTTAGCACCAGGAAAGAAGCAGAAGCCCATGACAAAATGCTCGACATTGCCGAGCGGCTCTACGCCTTTCTGCACGTGGCTGATCTCAACATAGCCGAAGACACCCTCGAGGCCCTGACCTTATTTATGGCCCAGCATCGAACGTCCATTGACACGATCCTGAAAGGTGGGAAGCTCAAAACACCCGATGGCAGTGCTCAACGTGCGGCGTTACCACAGGGCAAGAGGGAAGAAGCTTCCGCGTCAGAACATAAGAGCAACAAGGCATCGCAGGGCGCTCTTACCACGAAGCCAAAAGCTGCTGCCTAGGTGTCGCTGCGCAAGAGCATCCAGACCTCCCAGGAACAGCCAACTGTGACTGGAGCCTGTGGGTCCGAGATTGACATGGCTGTATCTGCCATTCAGTATTTCATCTGCCACTACAATCTCACGAAAGCAGCAGCATGACCTGTGTAGCACTACCGCCGAGTGTGGCACCGTTAGAACAATATGCGGCACGCCGAGGCAGCGTGGAGGAAGGTTATGCTGATCAGCAATACCCGTAACCAGTTCAGAGTACAATCTGTTCCGGAAGTCGCCTCAGCTTTTTGGCGGACCGTTGATTTTATATATCGCTGTGGCAAAATAGCGGGTGCAGTTCCTATACACACCGCCAGGCTCGTGTCCGCCCTCAGCGCCTGCCGCGGCGCCTGCTAGGGCCTTCAGGTATTGCTGGCATCTGCGCCAGGCTCTCTGATTCGAGGAGCCTCATACTCCGCCGTATGGTGGCCAACGCAACGCGAGGGCGAGAGGTGGAGGAGTCGATCATGACCATGCACAATCGCTACGCATTCCGTATCCGTCCGCGCATGCGCCGGGGCCTGTGCACCGAGGTGCCTCTTCCCACCCGGCTCGTCTCCAACGAAGAATTCCCACCGCAATCGCAGACCGCCGCCCAGAAGGAGGTGGAGCATCGGATCCTCGCGGAGGCGGGACGTCTGGCGTCGAGGCTTGGGCTCAACCGCCGGGCCTTCCTGCGGAGCAGCGGCGGGATGGCGCTGTCGCTCCTTGCCATGAACGCGGTCTTCGGCCGATTCTTCGACGTCCTCCCGGTCGAGGCCGCCGATGCGGCGGCGTTCCGGGAGCGTACAGGGGAGCCTTTCTTCATCTTCGACGTGCAGGTCCATTACGTCGGCTCCGGGTATGACCCTGACAATACGGAGGCCGGTCGCAAGGGGGCCGTCACGAAGCAGGGACTACTGGGGCTGCGCAAGCGGGCACAGGGGATGAACCCGCGGCTTGCAGCCGACCGCGGCACCCTGGCCGACCTCTCGTGGGAGAATTTTGTGAAGGAGGTCTTCCTCGATAGTGAGACGGCGATCGGGCTCATCTCGACACCGCCTGGGCCGTATCCCCAGGAAGCGGTGGTGCCGCCGCGGGAGATGACCCACATCCGCGATGAGATCAACCGCGTGACGCAGTCCCGCCGCATGCTCGCCCATGGCCTCGTTACGCCACAACTCGGCCAGGCCGATCTCGACTTCATGGACCTGCAGGCAGCCACGCTCAAGGTCGACGCCTGGAAGGCATACACCGGGGCCCCTCCCAAAGGGTTCGATCATGGCTGGTTTGTCGACGACGAGAAGGTCAGCTACCCCATGCTCGAGAAGGCGCGCGCGCTCGGGGTCCGGCGCTTCTGCGTGCACAAGGGACTCCCCCTCGGTCCTGTCGAGGACTACAACCATCCGCGCGACCTGATCCGGGCAGCCAAGGATTTTCCAGACCTCGACTTCCTCGTATACCACTCCGGATTCCTCGGTGTCGTGGCGACCAACCAGTCTGCGCACATTCCCTGGACGACCGAGTTTTGCCAGATGAAGCAGCAGGAGCCGGGTCTCACGAACATCTATATGGAGCTGGGGTCCACCTTCGGGCAGCTGGTCACAACCAATCCCACCGCCTGCGCTCACCTGCTTGGCCAGATCATCGGGGCCTTTGGCGCCGACCATGTGCTGTGGGGAACCGACTCCATCTGGTACGGCACACCGCAGTGGCAGATCGACGCGTTCCGGCGCTTCGCCATTCCCGAGGCGCTAATCGAGAAGCACGGGTATACGCCGCTCACGCGTGCGGTGAAGGAACAGATCTTCGGGCTGAACGCGGCACGGGTCTTCGGCGTCGACGTGAACGCCACGCGTAACGAGCTCCCCAAGGATTATCTGAGCCGGATCAAGATGGCATATATCGAGGAAGGGCCTGCTCCGAGCCACCGTTGGTATGGATGGGTGATGAGATAATCGGACCACCACCGTGGGCGGTCGTGGTCGTAGCGGCCGTCCTGCAAACTGCCGGTGGATCAAGCGGCCGTTCCCATATTCATAGAATGGACTCACCTGTCGCTTAAGGAAAGCAGTGACTTGCGGTATGCGGCGGATGTGGTGTTGTTCCTGACCGAAGCCCAGGAGCATATGGCGACACCCCCAGCACGAGCGGTCGAGCAGACCGTCGCGAAGAACCGGTACGGTGATGCGGAGAAAGTCGGGTTGCTCTTCCGCCCTGCTCTGGAGACCATGCACCAAGAGGCGAGGCCATGAACATGTCCGCTGATACGCCCCGTGAAAATCTGACGCTGACCGAGGCCGACCCTTGTCGCCTGCCGTCCCATCGTTGGCGGAGGCGGCCACGTGCTGCAGGCGTTATGCCTCTTCCACGGCTCCGAACGCCAGTGGAGCTTGCACGTGCAGGTGCACAGTGGCCGGTTCGTGTGCTTGTCTGCGGCTGAGCAAGCCCGAGCGACTACTTTGCCTCCAGAGACGCATGCCTCTCTCACATATTTGCTAATCATCCCTCTCATTTTGAGAGACAACCTGGGTCGAGCTATAGACAGGGTGTACTGCCATCCTCAGCGTCTGTGCTTGTGGTGCGTCACGCGCTCGGCTCTGGTCCTGTGGCTGGTTTCCTGGCACATAATTTGCATATTTATAAACTGCTGCGAAGCTCTCACATGTCCCGCAACAGGACAGCAGTCTCCACCTCACGATAGGGCATAACAGCCTCAGTACTACACACGCTAGGGAGCCAAAGCTATGCGAATTTGGCCGGGGAATTCGTATCCGCTCGGGGCCACATGGGATGGCAAAGGGGTGAATTTTGCCTTGTTCTCCGAGCATGCCACCGGGGTAGAGTTATGTTTGTTCGACACCGTGGACGCTGATAAGGAAACGCACCGTATTCCCTTGACCGAACACACCGACCAGGTTTGGCACGCCTATCTGCCGGAGGTGTTACCCGGACAACTCTACGGCTATCGTGTCCATGGTCCTTATACTCCCGAGCAGGGACACCGCATCAATCCAAACAAGATCGTGCTCGACCCCTATGCCAGGTCGATAGGCCGTGACGTGCGCTGGGCTGACGAACTCTTTGGTTATCACGTGGGCGACCCCGAGGCCGATTTGTCCTGTGACGAGCGTGACAATGCGGCGTATGCTCCTTTAGCTGTGGTCATTGATACAGCGTACACCTGGGGAGAAGACCGTCCACCGCGCACACCATGGCACAAAACCATTATTTACGAGCTCCATGTGAAGGGTTTTACCCGGTTACACCCAGATGTCCCAGAAAGACTGCGTGGTACGTACGCTGGGCTGGCGTCAGAGGCTGCTATCCAGCACCTGGTTCGTCTTGGCATTACGGCGGTTGAACTCCTGCCGGTACACCACTTTCTCAAGGATCGCCACCTCGTGGAACGCGGTCTCACCAACTACTGGGGTTACAACACGCTGGCGTACTTTGCGCCTGAGAGCGGCTATGCTGCGTCGCATCTACCGCAAGACGCTGTCCAACAATTCAAAATGATGGTCGCCGCTCTCCACGCCGCCGGCATTGAAGTCATCCTGGACGTAGTCTACAACCACACAGCCGAAGGCAGCCATCTGGGTCCCACGCTATCGCTGCGCGGCATCGACAACGCCGCGTATTATAAGCTGTCGCCCGAAGACCCTCGTTACTACATGGATTACACTGGTTGTGGCAATTCGCTCAACGTGCGTCACCCACGCGTGCTCCAGCTCATTATGGACAGTCTGCGCTACTGGGCTACAGAAATGCACGTAGATGGCTTCCGCTTTGATCTCGCCAGCACCCTGGCTCGGGAACTTTATGAAGTCGACCGACTCGGGGCCTTTTTTGACATCATCCACCAGGACCCTGTCCTATCCCAGCTCAAGCTCATTGCGGAGCCGTGGGACCTGGGAGTAGGAGGGTATCAGGTGGGCAATTTTCCGGTACTCTGGAGTGAGTGGAACGGCAAATACCGCGATGTTGTCCGCCGCTTCTGGAAAGGCGACGGAGGTCTCTTATCAGAGTCTGCCACGCGTCTGAGCGGCAGTAGCGATCTGTACCAGGGCGATGGGCGCAAACCCTACGCCAGCATCAATTTTATTACCTGTCATGACGGCTTCACACTCTACGACCTGGTCAGTTATAACGAGAAGCACAACGAGGCGAATGGCGAAAATAATCAAGATGGGGCCGATGACAACAACAGCTGGAACTGTGGGGCTGAAGGTCCTACCGATGATCCTGCCATTCAGGCCCTGCGTTGGCAACAAATGCGCAATTTTATGACTACCCTCCTGTTATCCCAAGGGGTGCCTATGCTCCTGGTCGGCGATGAGCTCTGTCATAGTCAGCAGGGCAATAATAATGCCTATTGCCAGGACAACGAGATAACCTGGATCAACTGGGAACTCACTGAGGAGCAGCAGGCGTGGCATGATTTCGTACGCTCGCTGACCCAGCTCCGACGCACCCAACCGGTCTTTCAGCGCCGCAAATTCTTCCAGGGCCGGGCCATTCATGGCGAGGGCATCCAGGACATCTCGTGGTTCGAGCCCTCAGGCCAGGAGATGACCGACGAAGCCTGGAATACCGAGTATGCGCGTTGCCTTGGCGTGCGCTTGGCCGGTGATCTCATCGGGGAGGTGGACGAGCGCGGTGAGAACATTGTAGGCGATACCATACTGTTGCTGCTCAATGCCCATCATGAAGCCATTCCTTTTACGCTGCCGACGACACGGGAGGGGGAACTGTGGGAGCGCCTGCTCGATACCGCTGACCCCCAGGGCATGCCTCTGATGTGCGCCGGTGAACAGCAGTACCAGCTGCAGGGCCGTGCCATGGCCGTCCTGCGGATCAGGACACATCAGGAAGAAGCACCATAACTCCGGGCAACCTCTGCCATCGAGGCATATGACACTGTATGGAAGCACGCCAACATAGGGCCCTGCAGGGCCACGCATCAGACTTCAGGCAACACCGCCGACTTCCTGTGGGAGCGGAGGTGCTCCCCTCGGGAGGCGTCCATTTCCGAGTCTGGGCCTCGCGGCGTCAGCATGTCGAGGTTGTGCTCGAAGGTGGACCTGGACATCACCCAGGGGCAAAGCCGATATGCGTGGCCCTTGCGCCCGAAGGAGATGGGTACTTCTCAGGACTGGTGCCTGAGGCCAGTGCCGGCACGCTTTACCGTTATCGATTGGATGGGGGTACGGAGACCTATCCAGATGCCGCCTCACGCTTTCAGCCCCATGGTCCCCATGGTCCGTCGCAAGTGATCGCTCCTGAGGCTTTTCAGTGGCATGACCAGAACTGGCGTGGTGTATCTCTGGAGGGGCAAGTGCTTTACGAGATGCACGTGGGGACCGTCACCCCTACTGGTACCTGGGAGGCAGCCCTGGGTGAACTGCTGGCGTTGGCAGAGCTAGGCGTGACTGTGCTCGAACTCATGCCTGTCGCGGACTTCTCGGGTTGTTTTGGCTGGGGTTATGACGGCGTCAATCTGTTTGCTCCCACACGTCTCTACGGCACGCCTGACGACTGCCGTCGCTTTATTGATCGAGCACACACTCTGGGACTGGGCGTGATCCTGGATGTGGTCTATAACCACCTGGGAGCAGACGGCAATTTTCTGGCGCAGTTCTCCCCGGAGTATTTTACGGATCGTTACACCACGGACTGGGGCCCGGCCATTAACTATGAAGACGAGCATGCGGGTCCTGTGCGCGAATTTTTCCTAGCCAATGCTGGCTACTGGATCGAGGAATTCCACTTCGACGGTCTGCGCCTGGATGCTACCCAAAACATTTATGATACCTCCGTGGACCATATTCTTGCGGCCATCGGGCGCCGCGTGCGACACGCCGCCCATGGCCGCGCCACCCTTCTGGTGGCCGAGAATGAGCCGCAGCACACGAACCTGGTCCGCCCACCGGAACGCGGTGGGTATGGCCTGGACGCGCTCTGGAATGACGACTTCCATCACAGTGCGATGGTGGCCCTCAGCGGGCGCCGTGAAGCCTATTACACCGACTACTTGGGGACCCCGCAAGAGTTTATTTCTGCCCTCAAGTGGGGCTATCTCTACCAGGGGCAGCGCTACATGTGGCAGCAGAAGCGGCGTGGCACCCCGAGCCTGGATCTCACGCCCGCCGTGTTTGTGAATTTTCTGCAGAACCACGACCAGATTGCGAACTCTGGCCGCGGGCTGCGCGCCCACCTCCTGACCAGCCCTGGCCGCTACAAGGCGCTGACCGCCCTGCTGCTCCTGGGGCCAGGGACGCCTATGCTCTTCCAGGGCCAGGAATTCGCTGCCTCCAGTCCCTTTTTCTTTTTTGCCGATTGTACAGGAGAGCTGGCCCAGCTGACGCGCCAGGGCCGTGTTGCATTTCTCAGCCAGTTTCCAAGCCTGGCACAACCTGATATGCAGGTGCGTTTGTCTGACCCCACTGACCCCGAGACCTTTGCGTGCTCGAAGCTCGACTTGGCTGAACGGCAGCACCACGCAGAAATGTACGCATTACACCGCGACTTGTTGGGGTTGCGGCGGACAGATCTGGTATTCCGGTCCCAGCGCCGTGGCGGTATGGATGGGGCGGTGCTAGGAGCAGAAGCGTTTGTGCTGCGTTTCTTTGGAGCGCATGGGGATGATCGCTTGCTGGTAGTAAATCTTGGACATGCTCTGCATCTGAATCCGGCGCCAGAACCATTGTTGGCTCCGCTCGAGGGTATGGACTGGGCGATCCTGTGGTCCACTGAGGACCCATGTTACGGGGGATGTGGCACAGCACCCCTGGAGGATGAAGAGAACTGGTATCTTCCAGGCCATGCCGCAGTGGTGCTCCGACCCGAGTCCCACCAGGAAAGAAAGGAATAGCCATTGTGGCAGAGGCAAGCGTTATACAGGACCAGAGCCCTGAATTTGTCGCAGCGTTAGAACAGGCTCTGGTGGCATCGCAACATTTCCCTCAGGCAACGTATCGCGTGCAATTTCATGCCGGGTTCACATTCCAGGATGCTCTGCATATAGTGCCGTACTTGCACGACTTGGGTATCACCCACCTCTATGCGTCACCTCTCTTACAAGCCCGGCCCGGCAGCACACATGGTTATGATATTACGAATCATCAGACCTTTAATCCCGAGTTGGGCACTGCTGAGGACTACGAAGCTCTGTGCCAAGCCCTTCAAAGCTATGGGATGGGTCAGGTGCTCGATATTGTGCCTAACCACATGGGTATAGCGGGGAATGACAACCAGTGGTGGTGCGATGTGCTCGAAAACGGTCCAGCCTCACCCTACGCTGGCTTCTTCGATATTGCCTGGTATGACTCGCCCCGTGTGGAGATGCACGAACGCTTGTTGCTCCCGATCTTAGGGAAGGCCTACGGCGAGGCCCTGGAATCCCAGGAGATCCGTCTGCAATATGCCGCCGGGGCCTTTACCCTACACTACTATGAGCACTGCTGGCCAGTTGCGCCCCAGAGCTATGCCCTCATTCTGGAACAGCGGCGTGATGCACTCGCCACTTTTCTGGGCGAGGCCCCAGAGCCACTGGCAGAGTACGACAGCATTGTCACTGCTATTCGCAATCTGCCGCTGCGCAGCGAGACTGATCCAGCCAGAGTAGCCGAGAGCCAACGCGAAAAGGAAGTCATCAAGCGGCGTCTGGCAGCGCTGACCGAAGCGAACCCGTCGGTGCGAGCCTTTCTGGAGGATACGGTCGCGCTCTTCAACGGCACACCGGGCCAGCCGGAGAGTTTTGATCTGTTGGACGCCCTGTTGCAGGCCCAAGTCTATCGTCTCTGTCACTGGCGCGTAGCCTCAGAAGAGATCAACTACCGACGTTTCTTCGACGTCAACGATCTGGCCGCGCTGAGCATGGAAAAACCCGAAGTGTTTACCGCCACCCACGGGCTGATCTTGCGTCTGCTGAGCGAGGGCAAGGTGCACGGGGTACGCATCGATCATCCGGATGGGCTCTACGATCCGCAGCAGTATTTCCAGTGCCTCCAGCAGCACTACGTCCTCCACATGGCACATCGGCTCCGTGAGTCCGATGCGACGTTCCAGGATCTCGGCGAGGAGGAGATCACCGCGCTCCTCGGCACCGTGCTGGCTCATGCCAGCAATACGGCGGAGGCCGTCCTGTATCGGCCATTCTACATAGTGGTCGAAAAAATTCTTGGCACATATGAAACACTCCGGGAGGACTGGCCCGTCTACGGTACGAGTGGCTACGACTTTCTCAATGTGCTCAACGGTCTCTTTGTTGATGTGGAGCAACGCCGCACCTGGACACGTCTCTATCGCGATTGGACCCAAGACCCGCGGCCTTTTGCCGAGGTCGTCTATGACGCCAAATACCTCATCATGCAGATGTCGCTCTCCAGTGAAGTGTATATGCTGGCGCACCGCCTCGACTGCCTGGCACAGCAGCACCGCAGCTCGCGGGATTTGACGTTCAACAGCCTGCGACGAGCGCTGCAGCAGATCATTGCCTGTTTCCCGGTGTATCGTTCCTACATCACCGGCGACGCCATACACCCGGACGACCGGCGCTATGTCCAGCAAGCAGTGTCCCTGGCGCAGCGCCGTAATCCCACCGTCAGCCGTGAGCTGTTTACGTTTGTGCGAGACATGCTGCTGCTGCAATACCAGGCGTCGGCGAGCGCGGACGAGCAGGCAGAGCAACGTCGTTTTGTCGGCAAGTTTCAGCAGGTGACCGCCCCGGTCATGGCAAAGGGCCTTGAGGATACGGCCCTGTATGTCTACAACCGGCTGCTCTCTTTGAACGAAGTAGGTGGCGATGCGGATCGCTTTGGTGTCTCCCCAGAGGAACTGCACCGCACCTTCCAGGAGCGCCAGGCGAAATGGCCCTGGGCCTTCTCAGCCCTGTCGACACACGATACCAAGCGCAGTGAGGATGTGCGGGCACGGCTCAACGTCTTGTCGGAACTCCCGCACGAGTGGCAGGCCAGCTTGCAGCGCTGGAGTGACCTCAACGCCCTGTACCGTCGCAACCTCGATGACGCACCGGTCCCCGATGCCAACGAGGAGTACCTGCTCTATCAGACCTTGCTGGTGGCCTGGCCGCTCGAACCCTATTCGCCGGAGGAATACACCACATTTGTCGAACGCATCCAGATCTATATGTTAAAGGTCCTGCGTGAAGCTAAGGTGCATACGAGCTGGATCAATCCCAACCCGGCATACGAAGAGGCGGTACAGCACTATATAGCCCGGGTCCTCGATACCCAGACGCAGGAGACATTTCTGGATGATTTTCTCAGTTTCCAGCGGCGTCTCAGCCACTATGGTCTGTTCAACTCGCTTGCCCAGACTCTGCTGAAAATCACTGCCCCTGGCGTACCCGATACCTATCAGGGTACGGAACTGTGGGATTGGAGTTTAGTTGATCCTGACAACCGTCGTGCCGTTGACTATAAGAGCCGGGATGACATGCTACGGACATTGCGGGAGCGTCTTGCAGTCATTGGGGAGGACCGGCGTGCCCTGGTACAAGAGCTGCTCACCCATAAGGAAGACGGGCGCATCAAACTCTACGTCACGACACTGGCCCTGCACTGCCGCCGCACGCATCCAGGGCTGTTCTCCTCGGCGAGTTACACCCCAGCTCAGGGACGTGGGGCAAAGGGGCAGTATATCTTTGGATTCAGCCGCTGTCAGGACCATCGTGCGACGATTGTGGCGGTACCCAGGCTGATTGCCGGATTGCTCGCAGGACACCACGACGCACCCCTAGGAAAGGCCGTGTGGCAGGATACCCGGCTTCTGGTGCCCGGGATCGATCCCCGCTGGGACTGGCGCAATGTGTTGACGGGTGAGCCCGTGGTCTTTGCTACGGATGACGGCCAACCTACGCTAGCGCTGGCAGAACTCCTCGGGCATTGTCCAGTGGCGCTCCTCGTGGCGCAGACGGATTTATGAGTTGCGCAGCGTCCCAATTGCCCCACCAAGGATGGCAACAAGAGCGCCCATGAGGGGCACAGGCATAGTCCCAAAGAAGGCCTGTGAAGCGGTTTGGGTAGTCGTTCCCAACGCTGCAAGTGTACCACTCATGAAACTTCCATTGACCGTAGTGGGCAAGCACAAGGTGCATAGCATAACCACCCCCCACGTGAGTAGACCATGCAACACGCCCTCATGGCGGTATGAGGCCTCTGCCATACGGCTTGCCACACCACTCCCAATCAACAGCGCGACGAGGCCGAGACTCCGCCAGCAGAGCCCTGGGATACTCCCAAGATCAGCCGCGATGAGCGTCTGGATGCGCGTGGGATCCATGGTGCCTAAACCCACCCCCACTCCCATAAGCCACTGGTGCAGGTGACCATGGATACTGAGTATGAGCTGGATGAGTAATGCGACGCCGACCCCCGCGCCTACGGCAGGCCATGAAATGCGCCGTAGCACCGGTGGTACATACGTAGCAATGTACTCTCCCGATTGTCGTACGCCGATCATGCCTTGTCCTCCTCATGCCACGGTGTGCCTATTGACTCTACCAGATACACTGCTCAGAGGGGGTCTCTCCGGTGTAGGCTGTTTTTTCCAAACGTCTGGTTAGGAGAGGCAGCGCACAAGCGTTGCTCCTCTGCCCAAGCCTCCCCTGGCAAAGGAGGCTTGGGGACTTTCTAAGGAGGAAACACGCATTGTGCTTGCGAACACAATGCACTGTCATGTCTGAGCAAATTTTGTGCCATACGTATCATACCCTTTGATATTCCCGTAAGATGCCGCATTGTTACTATAGCCACCTGGTACAAAGCTATGGTTTCTCTCAAAATGAAGCACACAGAAGAATCGTTCTCTCGATATGAGAGAATATGAGTTAGGTCGCAAAGTTTGCTCAAGAGGTTCTCAAGGATCCATCCATGGTGCCTCTTTGCCGTGGAGACACAGCATATCATCTATCGTGATAAACTCTCTCGTGCAACAATGCCTCTTGAGGCGATGCTCACACGGCTATCATCCTTTCGCTACCTTACAATGGCCTGCCGAAATGGGCTGTTCATTGGAAGCGATTGATACTACCATGTGTTTTATCACACAAGAGGATTCGTTACAGGGAATACAGGAGGTGTAGCGAGGCGGGTATAAAGGCCCAGGGACTTCTGGCGTGCTCTCCCGCCTTCTGTCTGCCGTGATCGTGGCAACGCGGCACGTGGCGTGCTGGTGCAGGTATGTATCTCGATTTTTACCGGCTGAAAAGCGTTCCGTTTCAGATCACTCCCGACCCGACCTTTCTCTTTTTGAGTGGGAGTCATAAAGCGGCTTTGGAAGCCATGGCGTCTGGAATTGAAGTCCGTCAGGGCTTTGTGGCTATCATGGGCGCCAAGGGGGTCGGGAAAACGACGCTGGTGCGCTCCTATCTGGCCCGCGTCGCTCCTCCGCAGCTCACCACAATTGTGTTCTGGCATGCGCGCCTTGCCTTTAGAGAGATCCTCACCCTGCTGACCAGCCGTCTCGCTGGGCCGGTGGCAATGGACGATCCGGCGGCCATGCTGACCCAGACACAGCAGCTTCTCAGACAAGAGTTCCAGCAGGGTCGGAATGTGGCACTCATCATCGATGAGGCGCAGCACCTGCCCATCGAGACCCTCGAGCAGTTGCTGTTGCTCGCGAACCTGACACCCTCTGGGGAGCCCCTCCTGCAGATTGTGCTGGTCGGCCAGCCGGAGCTGCAGCAGCACCTGCGGCGCCGGACCATCCGCCGCGTCGCACAGCACATCGGCCTCCGCGCTACGATCATGCCCCTGACCGAGGCAGAGAGCCTGGCGTATATTCGCCAGCGTGTGGCCAAGGTGGCCCTGCCGGGGGGGCCGATCTTCACCCAGGGGGCCCTCCAGGCCATTGTGCGCCACGCCCACGGGGTGCCGCGCGATGTGAACCTCCTCTGCACCAATGTCCTGCAGGCGGGGTTCTGGGCGCAGCAACAGCCGATTACGGCGGACCTCGTCCACCAGGTCATTGCCGCGGCGCCGGGCTCCAGACCCTTCCCGCTGCGGCGGCTAGGCCTCACCGCCGCGGCAAGCCTCGTGCTCGCGGTGGGCCTCCTGTGGGTTGCTCCCTTCAGCTCTGGGCCGCAGGCCACACGCAGCAACCCTGCGGCTCGTGCACGTTCTTGGATTGAGGCATCGAGGCCTACGAGCGTGCCCCTGCGCGTGCCACCGCCCCTGCCGCCGCCAGAGTCTGCACCGCAGGCGCCGCCAGAGTCCACCCCTGACAGGGCTGTCGAACCAGACCTCGGCAGGGACCACGACCGCCTCGTACCCTTGGAGGGGTTTGAGGGCCAGCACCTGGAGACACCGCCCACTCCTATCACCCCGGACGTCACCCCAACGCCGCCCACTGCCTCAACGCCGTCCGCCACGCTCTCCCCACGAGCCACCCCAACGCCCCCCGCCCCCCCAAGGGGTGGAGCATTTAAACCTTGCGACGAGCTGAAGGCGGAGATTCAGGCGAAGCTCGACGCGAAAGGCGTAACAGGCTATACGTTGACCATCATAGCGCGTGGAGACCTGCCAGAACACCGTGTCGTTGGTAGCTGTGAGGGAAGCACAAAAAAGATTGTACTAGACCGCTCGCGCAATGCGCAGTAAAAAATGGCATGTACATCCATACTTGAATGCTAGAATGCTGATAGTCCCTATGAGTTTTGTCGATCTCGGGCTCTTCCAGACAACCAGTTGGTGATCATGGTCATCCTCAACCGTGACTAAACCAGATGAGGAGAAACACTATGCAAACCAACATTCAAAGAATCACCCCCTTCTTGTGGTTCGACCATCAAGCTGAAGAGGCAATGAACTTTTACCTCCAGTAGCTCCCTATCGCATAGGGATGGCCCATTGACAGTGATGCAAGCATGAAACATGCAGAGTTTCACATCGGCTATATCTGGGTGGCCCTGGTGACGGCTCTGGGGGGAGGCTTTGCCATGGGCGCCTATATGGCATTGGCCATGGGCTATGGTTGGCCGTTGCCGCGAGCTTTTTCCA
>JBMDXC010000584.1:0-5798 GCA_048594805.1 Candidatus Entotheonellaceae bacterium
TATAGCGCTAATGTCCAAAGGCTCATAGGGTGCCTGTACACCCTACGGTATTTCTACATTCCTTCTTGCCGTTTCACGGCACAGGCGATGTTTGCACCAACCGCTTGCCGCCTTTGCGTAGTCCTTACAGGTGCATTCGCCATTGACCATGTGGTACACGACCTGGCCGTTGCTCTGGCTGGCGACTTTGGTGGTTCCGTCCTCTAGCAGCTCGACATCGCCCGCCAGCACGATCTTGACTGCGCTGTCGACACGGCCGTTGCACTCAGGCAGGGTCGCCTTGGCCTTGGCCGCGATCGCCGCTACCGCTTCCCGCCAGGCGTGGCGAGCGGCGGTGTCCCCGGTGTGCGTCCAGGTATCGCTTTCCCAGGAGTACTCTGATACCATAGTCATCGCTCCACTCCTCTTCGAGGGAGTTGGGGTAGAAGGCGGGTGGTCATCTTTTCGAGGGAAGCCACTCGCCTTTGTTGTGGCTAGATTGTACAAGCTGGCTTGAACTATGTTAATATGACTTTAACAAATATACAAGTCTATAGTATATTTCGTTCAAGAGGAGGACATCTATGCCAGTAGCAATTGGGACACGGATACGGCAAGCGCGGTTACAGTATGGGATGAGCCAGGCAGAACTCGCCAGGCGTATTGGCATCAGTAAAACAGCGATGAATGATTTGGAGCAAGGGAAAACGGTTGACCCTCGCCTGTCACATATTGTCGCGATTGCGGATCATTTGCGCCTCAGTGTCGATGCGCTGATTGGGCGCAATGATAAACACCAGACAGCCGACCAAGCTGCCCCAGCCCCACAGCCCACGAAACGCCCACGCCGGCGCACGGCCATGCCGGTGGGTGACGAGGAGGTCTGATGCCTGACGATGCCCTGGACGTCATTGCCGCGTCCTACAAAACCATCGCTGATACCCAGCAGATCCTGGCACAGACCCAGCTGCGCCTGGAGGAGACCCAGCGCGCCCTCGCGCAGACACATCGGCTGGGCCTCCGGCTGCAGGGGTTTGCCCTTGCCTTGCTCGGGCTCAGTCTCCTGGGCACCGGGGGTCTCGTCTGGCAGCACCTCGCCATGCAGCACGACACCGCCGCCCTCAACCAGGCGGTGCTCGCCAACACCCAGACGATTGCGGCCCAGACGCAGGCCATCCTGGAGCGGCTCCGCCAGCCGTAAGGGGGAGAGATGGGCCATGCCCCTGTGCCGTGGGCGCTGATCTCGCCCGGCAAGACTGCACTACGCACAAAGACCCCCCGCTGGTGCGCACGCCGGTGCAACGCATCATGCCACAGGCGCGCATTGCTTGGAAGGTATTACTGGGATATTTATAGTATTACCGAAACACCTATGGTATTACTGGAATACCATAAAAGAGCCCTTTGCATGCCCACAGATGCCCTGGAGCCCGGCGCTGGTTGCGCCAGTGGCTTGCCTGGGGAGAGATCTGAGCCAAGCGCGACCGCCCAGCAGAGGAGGACCAGGCGCATGCTCTACACCCCGACCGGAAGGCCTGTAGGACGGCCCAAAACGAAGGACTACCGGACGATTAGCCTCAAGATCCCCCAGGACCTGGTGGCCCGGGTGCAGGCCTACGCCCGCACACATCGCCAATCGATCTCCGAACTCATCCGGGATGGTTTGGAATGGCGGATTACCGAGGGAGACCCGCGCAGCGCAGGGGGCACTGTCCCACAGGGCTCTGCCCAGGATGCTGCCGCGTATTCCTGGAATACCGAAATGCCCGCTTCCCAGGAGCCCGCTGTATATTCCTGGAATACCGAAATACCAGCTTTTGTGCGGGACCCTGCTGCGCTGAGCGGCGTGCTGCAGGCCATCCTGGCCACAGAAGCGCGGCAGGAAGCGCAGATACACGCGTTGGCGCAGGCCCTCGCGCACCGTGCTGAGGCCCCCACCCCGTTCGAGTATTCCGGTAATACCACCTCTCTCCCGGAAGGCCCGCCCAGGGCTCACGCGGCCACGCAAGCGGCAGAGACGCGGCAGACACCACACGCAACCCAGGCCGAAAGTGGGAATACCGTAGTACAGGATACGGAGCCTGCCTTCGACGCAGCCCGGTTTCTGCTGGGGCCGCTCTGCCAGAAGCAGCACAACTACGATGGCCAGGGCCATTCCTTGCGCCAGCGTGGGGGGAAGCATGAGTGTGTCGCCTGTAAGAATGCGCGCTCACGCGCATATAAAGAGCGCCAGCGCCAGGCGAAAACACCAGGCGTCCCCCATGCGCCCACCGATGTTGCCTGACGCGGCGGATGTGCCGGGAGCGTGAGGCCATGACGTCGCCAGTGCAGTCCCATCACGCTACGACAAGTTAACATAGTACCAGTTTTACTAAACGCTTGTCGCAGGGATAGTTGGCGTGATATTGTACAAAACAACCCGATGATGGCTCCATGCTCCGCGTGCGGAGGCACGGATGGCGCTTGTCACGCTCCAAACGCTCTTCCAAGACGCCTTTCCCGCCTACGAGGCGCTGCACCCGCTGCCCGCCCATGTCCGCAAAGCCGCGCGCGCCATCATGCAGTGCCGGACGGCGGTTCTCGGCGGCCATGGGCAAGCCTGTCCTGACGGCCATATGGCGCGCGTCTGGTCCAACTCCTGTCGGCATCGGTCGTGCCCACAATGTGCCTACCTCCAGACGGAGCGCTGGTTGGCTGTGCAGCAGGCACGGCTCCTGGCGTGTGACCACTCTCATGTCATCTTCACCCTGCCGCATGACCTCAACCCACTGTGGTTGGCCAACGTCCCGGTGATGACGACCCTGCTGTTGCAGGCGGTCCGCGACACCCTGGGCACCTTGCTGGCCGACCCCACGTATCTCGGGGCGCAGCCGGGCATCCTCGCAGCCCTCCACACATGGAGCCAGACCCTCGTGCTCCATCCGCACGTCCACTGTCTGGTCACCGGGGGTGGGCTGACCGCTGCTGGAGACTGGAAGGCAGTCCGGAACGGCTTTCTCCTCCCGGCGCGGGTCGTCATGGCGGTGTTTCGGGGCAAGATGCTCGCGGCCATTCGCCATGCCCTGGCGTGCGGGGCGCTCACCCTGCCCGAGCCGATGGGTCCGCAGCAGTTGCTCAACCTCCTGAACCGTCTGGGCCACCCGAGGCAGACGCAGTGGAACGTGCGGATCATGGAACGCTACCGCCATGGGGCCGGGGTCGTGACCTCTCTGGCCCGCTATCTGTGTGGTGGTCCCATCAAGAACAGCCAGCTGGTCGCGTACGATGGCGACCGCGTCACCTTCACCTGCCGTGCCCGCCCCGAGGCTGCCGACGCGGGGTCCGCCTCTCCCCAACGGATGACGTTGCCCGTGGCGGACTTTCTGCAACGGTGGCTGCTGCATGTGCCTGCCCCTCAGACCCGCGTGGTGCGGTGCTATGGGCTGTACCATCACACCCATGCGGAGGCGCTGGGGCTCTGCCGGGCGCAGATAGGGCAGCCGCCCGTGGTTATCCCGGTCGCGCTTGATTGGCAGACCGTCTGTGCCCAGCGGGGTGAGGTGCCCCCGGAACGGTGTCCGACCTGTGGGCAGCTGCTGGTGTCCACCGGGGTCATCCCGCGGGGAGGGGCGCCACCGCCCGTGCTGACTGGAGCACAGGCCGCATGAGGCACAGACCCAAGCCAAGACCTGCCAGGGCAGTGGTCTGTCCTGGGGCGGCTTCATGGCGTCGTGAGGTGGCCCCTGGGGCCATTGTGGGGCTCCCAGCGGGCGGCGGAGTCGCCCACAGTCGCCGTATCCCAGCTATGAGCTGAGCCAACGGGCCAGACGACAGCCCCAGCGCCTGGCATAACCTCCATAGCGCGTCGGCGCACCCCGTGTCAGGCCGCATCCGTCCGCGGTCAGTCCAACCAAATGCTATCCGAAGTGCTCAGGGCCGGGCGGGAGTCCACCCCGGAGCGCTCTCCCCTGAGCACTCCCGATAGCATCCTAATGTGTTATCCGAAGTTAGGTAGGCATAGAGGGAGATGCGAACGATGGCGGACAAGGAACACGTCAGTACCCGGTGCAGACACCATGCCGAACTGAACTCAAAGCGGTTTGTGAATTTTTGGAAGGATTAGGATAAGGGTGTAGGAGACCATCTTGTAATATCTGGGGTTGGGTACTTCTCTCTATCGACAGCTTGAAATTCAGGGTATTGGAAATTGATTGGGCGAATGGGGAGACGGTTGTTCTTCTGTCCAGGTTTTTTCGAAAATTTGTAGGTAGCGGGAAATCTCCAGACAACCCTATTTGTTTGGCGCGGAATCGTCAAGGTGATTGATAGTTAAGTTTTCGTCTGATTGCATACCCAGAAAGGATAGGAAGGTTGTTTGGGCCTCCGTGGACAATGATGACTTGGTTATCCAGTCTCGCCATGCCGATTTGTTTTCACGGTTTAACAGCCACATACTCCCGTTGGATGCAACCCGTTGCAATGAGACGAATGACATATTTTCTAAAAAGCTGCGAATCGACATATCGTCCTGCTGTGTTGGGAAGAAATACAATGCCGTAATGGCACCCGAACAAGCCAAATTTTCCTGCAGATTCGTTTGTTCTTTTGCGCATTCCGTGGAAATAGTGTCTAAAGTCATCCTCAGTGCTTGTTCCCGTGATCCTAAGAACAATGACTTTTTAGCGGCTTTTACCCTTTGGTAGGCCTTCAAACAAGGTTCGTTTGCGGTTTCCCGACAATGGACTAATTTCGCCTGCGTATATGGGAAATCAAGACCGCTATTAACTAGGGCCAAACTGGCAAAGATCGACTGCTGATCGCTGAAACTAATCAATAGCACCGTTATGAGCGCGAGAGCGCTGCCTCGCTTAATTACGGAAAAGTAGTCCATACCGGCGGCCCTTGTCGTGTTGGCGTATTCTCGATTAAATTTAAGACATTGTTTCCAGGATTGGCGATAACAGCAAAGGTAACGGAGTTAGTTGAACCGGCAGTAGGGACATTGAAAGTCTGATGCCATTTTTCCGCGAAAGATCGGGTGCCGCAACCATAAAATTTCGAGACTTTGTTGGTAGAAGTATCAATCTTTGACTCGATCATGGATTTCTTGGTTGGAATATCTAATGTTCTAATAACGGTGGTAGAGACCGGGGTGCACTCGTTGTCATGCGCCAAGCTCAACATCAATCCCACATCAGCGGCATGACCACTGTACCACACGCGCGAAATGGAGCCGTCAGGAAATTTTGCCAACCCGCTCCAAAAATCATCCGGTGCTTTCAATCCATGATAAACAATGCCTTTCGACGCAGCCAATTGTTGAATACGATGCACATAGTTGGTCGCGCCTTTGCTGGCCACCGCATCCGCCGCCTGTTTACGAACCCCATGCAGTTCCGCATCTTGAAAGAATTTTTCCACGCCTTCGTAGAAAGTGATCTCTGAATCGTCCGTCCAACGGTTCATATAAGGCGGTTCGAAAACAAACCAATGCACGGTTTCGTCGGCCGCTTTACCGTATAGGTCATCATCCGCAGCCTTTCGAATCGGCTCTATGTAGTTCAACCACGTCTTATCGTGTTTAGGATCACAGTCAATAAAAAGCCCCGGACCTCCGATCAATATGACGAAATTTTTATTCGGCATTGTAGCCTCCTCAAAGAAAGATCTTTTTCAGCGCATGTACACAGCTGATATTAAGCTAAAGGAATAACTACGTTAACTCGGAATTTAACTTCATGGATAGGAATTTTAAACGCCCTTTTTCCCCACGCAAGCAAGCTGTACCCCTCCAGCGCGCTGAGCCTGCGGCTTCCCCCTCTGGCGTCCTTCCCCACTCG
>JBMDXC010000585.1:0-3260 GCA_048594805.1 Candidatus Entotheonellaceae bacterium
TCACGGAGCCCGACCGCCCATGTGAGACGTAACACTTCGTGGACTTGACGCATCGATAACCTCGTACGTGGCATCGGAGTCTCCTTCGTGGGGTGACAAAGGCTCACGATACCGATGGGTTATGCTCTGCGTCGCATTCGGCTCCCTCAGGGGGTGGCCACTTTGCTGTGGAATGCGTGGCCACTTGGCCGTGGAATCAGCGGCAAGTTGGCGATGGCATCAGTGGCAACTTTGGCGTGGCATGAATGGCAACTTTGCTGTGGAATCGGTGGCCACTTTCGCGCGGAATACGCAACCTCCAGGCTGCGGATAATGTTTTGAGACCTCTCCCATGCTGTCTGAGAGGGGTCAATCAGCCGGTCATGCGCACTCGGAACAGGTTTGCAAGACCTCGTCCAGCCCTGTTGGCTTGTCTCTGGACACACCTTAGACGCTCAACGCCACGATGCTCACTTCCCGCCGCTTCTTAGACCGTCTGCGGCTGGAGCCCCGGCGGCACACGGACCATCCGCACCTCTCTCAAACTCCACACATGCTCGGTCAATCCCGCCGCCATCGCTGGCGTACACGGCCGCCACACCTTGGCCGAGCCCATCCCATGGGTGGGAACCGGCTCCGCGTACGGCTGGCGCAAGCTGGCGTGGGGCAAGACAAAATTATGATAGACCTGGAACAGCGCCAGTTGCTGGCCCAACCCGTCTTCGCCCTTACACGACGTGGCGCTGCGCCGTCTCATCGCCGCCACACGCTGCCGCAGGCTCAGATTGAGCCGCTCCACAAAGGCCGTATTGATCTGCCAGCCACAGGCCGCTAAGAGCTGTGGAACCGCCTCGAAGGAGCCAAACACGACGCGGTGACTGACTCGCACCAGGCACCGGCGGCGCACGGTCTTGATCACCTGCGCATCGCAGAGCTGCGGCAGTGGCATCCAGCGCGGCTTGGGCGCGGGACCGGTGGCCTGTTTCCGCGGCGGGTGCACCCAACACCCGAAATGCGTCACGATGGCGGTGAGATAATGGGAGTACCCGTCGCTTAAAAAGAGCGACACACACCCGGGTGCCAACAGCTGCGCGATCTGGTGCAGCACGGCCTGGGCCATGGCCAACGTGCGCTCACCCACCTGGATGCTCAGCAGCAACTTGCTCTCGGGATCGATCGCCGTCCACACCCAGTGGGGCGAACGCGAGAGACGCTCAATCGCCTCGGCTTCACTCATATCACCGTCTCTGACCGTACTGAGCACGGCGTAGAGTTCATCGAGCTGGACCTGCTTGAGGGGCAACTCGCGCAGAAAGTAGGCCGAAAAGGCTTTGAGCTGCTCGGTGGCTTCCACCAACCACCCCAGCACGGTATTGGGATCGATCTCGAAGCCCCGTGCCGTGCCTCGGATGCCCAGGCCTTCAGCCAGACACGCGATGACGCGTACGATCAGCTCCACTGAGGAGCGCTTCCCATGAAAGATGGTGCCGTGCGTCTCCGAGAAATAGCCCTCGCACGAGACACATTGAAATTGGCGCCAGGGCTTGGCCGCCGGGGTGCCCATTAGCCCGGATGTTGCCGCGTCCGAGCCACCCGTGATAGTCGCAATCGTGATCCGGACAGAAGTGCTGAGAGGTGTCGACGGTGCGTCGGCGCCCTCGGGCGAAGATGAGGAGAGCAGGTGGCGATCCTGCTGCCTTGGGGCGGGTATCGGCGCCCTGCTCACAGGTCTCGCAGAACGGTTTGTGTAGGAGGCCGGTAAAGGGCTTGGGCTCTTTGGAGCGTGTGCGTCGGCGCTTGTTGGATACGAGGGGCGGCTGGGGCATGGGGAGTGGCATGTCGGGCCACCCGACATGGATGAGGAGGCAGATGAGGACGAGGGCAACCAGGAGGAGTTGGTAAAACCAAGGAGGCGGTGCCATGATGCGGTCCTCTTTCACGGGGATGAAAGAAGACGATTGTACCGCATTCGCTCACTCCCGAATTATCCGTTGCCTACGGGTACAGGACCGTTCAGAGGGCCGCTGGGAGACCAGGAGCCCCCTCTCAATCAGGTCTTTTTATTCCTTAGAAGGTCAGTCGGGTGAGCCTGTGGTATTTAGCCGCAGCCAGCAGGTACACGGCCTGCGTAGCTATTGTACCGGCCATTGGCAAATTCACTTTCCGCGGTGCGGAAGCTCTCATCCGCCTTGGCTCAATAAATCGTAATATCCTGTTCCATGTGTTTGCATTATAGCAGTCAGGAGCAAACGTCGGAATCCCCCCAAAAAAGATCACCCGTCGACTATGGATTTGCCCCTCTCCACCTGACGATAACTATCTCTTATCGACAGAGCACTTCGGCATTCTCGGATTCAAGCACCTCATACAACTGGACTTTTTCTTCCAGCCCCCGTATGGACGCCTTCCCCAGGCTCCGGATGTGGAAGGCACTGGCATTGCTGAGATGATCATATGTCTCTGCCGTTATGATAATGCGATTCCCAAATTCTTTCGTCAATGCCTGGCAACGGGCCGCTAGGTTGACGGTACTACCAAAGGCGCACGCGTCCATACGCTCAGGCGTCCCGGCAATCCCTATAGCAACCGGGCCGGTATTGATGCCTATACCGACCTGAATAGGTTGCTTTCCCACCGCCTCGCGCTGTCGGTTGTATTCGTCCAGAATCCACCCTTGGATAGTGACAGCGGCTTGGACGGCGTTGTCGGTATAGCCTTGCTCCTGCGGTTTGAAGAGGGCCACAACTTCATCACCCACATATTGATAGACAAACCCTCCACAGCTGCGGATACTGGGTTCCATCACCGCAAAAAAAGAATTCAAGAACCGGTAACACTCTGTACAGTCAACCGCTTCAGAAATGGCGGTGAAATTACGGATATCGCAGCATAACACCGTGTAAATTTCCTCCCGGGCTAGGCCGTCACTGATATCAAACTTGCCTCGGTCAATGGTGTCCGTAAACATCGGTGGAACGAATTTCCGAAACAGTTCCACGTGCCGGTGGAGTTCTTCCGTGCGCTCCCTGACCCGTTGTTCCAACCTCTCATTCGTTTGCTGCAGCTGTTGTTGCAATCGCCGCAAGGAGAGGTGAGTCTGCACTCGGGCAAGTACCTCTTCGAACTGGATGGGTTTGGTGATGTAGTCAACACCGCCGATCGTAAACGCTTTGACTTTGTCTAACACTTCGTCTAAAGCACTGATAAAAATAACTGGAATATCGCATGTTTGCGTATTGGCTTTGAGCTGCTTACAGACTTCGTAGCCATTGAGATCGGGC
>JBMDXC010000586.1:0-6667 GCA_048594805.1 Candidatus Entotheonellaceae bacterium
AAACGGATGCAGCCGCAGTCCGACGAAGCCGCCAAAGCGATTGCCAATTGCTGGGACTATCTCGACGAGCATCGGGGACGTACCCACTATCGCCAACTCCGCCGCGCGGGCTATCCATTGGGCAGTGGGGGCATCGAATCGTCCAACAAGTTCATTTGTCATGTCCGGCTCAAGCGCTCAGGTGCGTGGTGGTATGAGTCTAACAGTAATCACATGTTAGCACTGCGATGTGCCAAGTATAACGGCACACTGGATCAGGTGTTTGTACGGTACCAACAGCGACTACGGGAAACGTCAGAATGACCGAATGCTCCCTGTTACACAAGACCCCACCGGGGTGCACTCCAGTGGGGGACTGTGACAAAATAGCGTTTGTATTTCCTATCCGTTATACTACACAGCCGGGCTATGGAATACATGGGATGCCTGGCAATCTTGCTACTGCTGTGCAGCAGTAGCATGTGGGAGGCATTTTGCAAGGGGATGATGGTGTAAGAATATCTAGATTTAGTACTCTATGTTCTGGATTATCTTATATCATTATGCCTAGGGGAGAGGGCTCTAACAGACGAGGTTACATGCAACGTATCTGTATCTTTTGCGGTTCACAGGTGGGTATCAATGGCCTCTACCAGCAGGCAGCCACAAACCTGGGCCAGCTTCTCGTCCGCCACGGCTATGGCCTGGTGTACGGCGGCGGGCATATCGGGCTCATGGGCGTGATCGCCGATGCAGTGCTGGCAAGCGGTGGGGAGGTCATCGGGGTTATCCCGGAATCCCTGGTAGCACGCGAACTCGCCCACACGGGGCTGACCCAGTTACAGGTAGTGTCAAGTATGCATGCCCGTAAAGCCCGTATGGCTGAGCTCGCGGATGCGTTCATTGCTCTCCCGGGTGGCTATGGGACCTTTGAAGAACTGTTCGAAGTGATCACCTGGGCCCAACTCGGCATACATCGTAAACCCATTGGTCTGCTCAACGTGGCAGGGTATTTTAACGCGGTCAAAGTGCTCATTGACCACGCTATTGCCGAGGGTTTTATCCGGGCCGAACATTGGCACTTGCTTACCATGGCCGACGATGCCAGCACCCTGCTAGAGATGTTGAGCCTCAAGGACATCCGTGAGACATAAGCGCTTGCCGGCGTATACATTTACGATAAAGTTCCCAGCCCCACTCGATATTCCGGCGTCGCTGGACATCTTCCGACGCACCGGCGATGACGGTCTTGACCGCTGGGATGGCCGTGTCCTGGTGCGTACCACACGTGTGGCAGATACCGTTGTCCCCTTCACCGGTACTGTCGTTGGTACTGTGGACGCCCCTGCCATGGTCGTCACCGTGGCGCACGCGACCCACGTCCCAGTTGTCGAGCATACAGTACGGACGATGTTTGTGACTGCGCCAGCGCCGCTCGCCGAGCTTATCGCCATTGACCCGGTCATTGCCGGCCTGGAAGCACGCTACCCGGGACTCCGTCCTGTCCTGCAATTCGACCCCCTCACCGCCCTCATCCGTGCTATCAGTGCACAGCAAGTCAACTTACGATGGGCCACGACCACCCGCCGTCGGCTCGCCGAGGCGTTTGGGTGTCAGCACACACTCGGCTCCCAGCAGGTCTTCAGCCTTGCTGCCGAACGTCTCGCCGCTGTCGATGTCATGGCCCTACGTGCCTTACAATTGACCACACGCAAAGCGGAATACATCGTTGCACTGGCCACTGCAGTAGCCACAGGGCGGCTCGATTTAGCCGCGCTACGTGACCGGCCAGACACCGAAGTGATCGCTTGCCTGATGGCGTGTCGTGGTCTTGGACGGTGGACAGCAGAGTGGTTTCTCGCTCGCACCCTGGGGCGGCCGCTTGTCGTCGCCGGCGATCTGGGTGTCCGCAAAGCCGTCGGTGCGGCGTATTGCCATGGCCATCTACCCTCTGAAGCCGAAGTACGAGAGCTGACAGCCCACTGGGGTGCCGCCTCTGGCGTCGCCCAGCAACTGCTCTTACACGGGCTCAGTCAGGGCTTCTGAACGCCATACTGCTCAAGCAGTCACGACTGGCGCCTTACGCACCTGCAAGACACCGTCACTCCCCTGCTGTATCAGCAGGTTACAGAGCCAGTGCGTATCGTCTTTCTCGGGGCACTCTTCCAGATAGTGCGTACCACGGCTCTCTTGTCGTGTCAGCGCTGCCAGGGCAATGGCTTCTGCAACCAGGACTAGATTGTCGAGTTCCAGACAGCGCACCACAGTCGCTGGACGCTCGCCACGGCAGGCGTGGGCCTGATCTGCCAGCGTGTGGATAGCTGCGAGGGCTGTGCGCAACGTGGCAGTGCGCCGCACGATCCCAACATTATCCCACATCTGCTGCCGCAAGGAGCTGCGCACCGCTTTATACTGCTCTGGTGCATCGTTCGCTTGCGTAGCGCGCTGCACGAAGGCGTGCAGGTGCTCATGGGCGCGTGTCATCAAGGTCGCTGGTGGCCGTGTAGCGTGGGAAGTCACTGCGGCAGCGGCATGTTCACCGGCCCGCTTGCCGAACACATAGCACTCTGGAAAGGCGTTGTTGGCGAGACGATTGGCGCCGTGACAGCCGCCAGCGACCTCACCCACAGCGTAGAGCCCGGGAAGCGCTGTCGCCCCCCAGGCATCGGTGTGCACGCCACCGCAGAAAAAGTGGGCCTCCGGCCGTACCAAAAACTGTGCGGTGCGATAGTCGAGCTGCTGTGCATCCACAATGTGAGCCATGTCCGGGGCGTAGCGTCGGAAGGCAGCTTCGTCAATGTCTGCCAGCGACATGATCACCGCGTCATTATGGAGGCCACGGCCAGCAACAATTTCCTGAAAGATGGCACGCGAGCGGATATCACGTGTAACATTCTCTGTACCCTGGGGCAGGCTGGCCATGAAGCGCTCGCCACGGGCGTTGTAGAGCCGCGCGCCAAGGGGAAAAAGGGTTGGTGAGGCGAGCAAACGCGTCACCGGCCAGCGCAGCACTACAGGGTAGTACTGCACGAATTCCATATCTACCAGGTCCACCCCGGCGCGCAGCGCCATGGCCATACCATCCCCAGTGATGCCGGTGACGTTGGTCGTCTGGGCATACACCTCACCGCACCCCCCAGTGGCGAGAATGGTCGCCCCAGCGCGGATGATGTACGGCTCCCCATGGCTGCGGTGTATCCCTACGGCCCCATAGCAACGCCCGTCCTCGACGAGCAGTTCTTGCAACATGACGTGATCAAGAATACCAATGCCACGCTGATCGACCTGTTGGCGCACCGGGCGAGCAACCTCGGTCGAGATGTTCTTGACGGTGTAGCACCCGCGCGGCCGCTGGTGGCCGGCCGATGGTTGTGTCTCGATGCGGCCTTCACGTGTGAGGAACGGTGCCCCCCAGGCTACGAGCTCCTCAATGCGAGCACAGGCCTCGGTAGCCAGGGCCCACACTATGGGTTGATGATTTATATATGATCCAGCATGCAGGGTATCGGCCACAAAGAGCTCCGGGCTATCGTCGAGTTCTGGGGTGCCAAAGGGTCCGGAGTGGCCTGAGCGTGCAATGACCGAGTTGCCACTATAGCCTGGCGTCTGTTTGGACACCAGGAGTGTCGTGGCTCCCGCGTCGTGAGCGGCAATGGCAGCCCGCATGGCTGCTGCACCCCCACCTATGACTAAAACTTGGCAGTGTACATCTTGCATGACGTGTGGTCCTTGGCAGAGGACATATCGAACATTCATCAGGGTAGATTGCTATGTCGCCGTGACCAGGTGCTACCATACCACAGTTCAGCACACGGAGAAAAGTTGACAAGGCCTAGTGCGGCCATTATGCTGCAGCCCTAGGAACAGAAGGTGCCGTTGAGGGGATGCTCTCGAGGAAGGAATAGTATGGAGGAAAAAACGGTCACTGTTCGCAACGGTTTGTTCGAGACCAAGCTCCGCACCGACGGCAGCGGTGCGCCCCTGCTTTTTCTCCATGGGGCTGGTGGTCTGCGTGGCTGGGATACCTTTTTGGTCGAGCTTGCGAAAGACTTCACGGTCTATGCCCCAGCGCATCCGGGCTTTGAGACGAGCACGGGCATTGAGCATATTGATGACATGCTTGATATGGTGGTCTACTACAACGACTTGCTCGATGCCTTGCACCTGGAGTCGGTACATGTCGTAGGCCATTCCATGGGTGGTATGATCGGTGCTGAACTCGCCGCGCTGAGTCCGCACCGAGTGCGGAAGCTGGTACTGGCCAATGCGGTTGGGCTATGGCTCGACGACCATCCTATTGCCGATTTCTTCGCGCTGACGCCGGAGCAACTCGCGGTCGCCCTCTGGCACGACCCTCAATCGGACGTCGCCAGGGCCATGATGGCGGTGCCACAGGACGAAAAAGCCCAACTGGAAGCGTACCTCGTACGCATGCAGCACCTCTCTACGGCGGGCAAATTTCTCTGGCCTATTCCTGACAAAGGTTTGAAGAAGCGCCTACATCGTATTCAAGCTCCCACCCTCATTCTGTGGGGGCAGTCTGACGGGCTCGCGCCGGTCGTCTACGCCCGGGCATTCCAGGAGCGCATTCCCGGCTCACAGATGACTATTATGCCACAGTGTGGTCACATGCCCATGTATGAAGATCCTGAGGGCTTCGTGAGGGCTGTCACCGGCTTCTTAAAACATTGAAGGACGCGGTCTACATCCGACAGGAGGTCGAATTACCGGTACTTGGGAGTGCCTTCTATGACGCAAAGGCACTCCAAAGCGGCTCAGTGTGGCGTTGTCGTGGGGCGATCTTCCAAAACTTCAAGCAAGACGTGTTTCCGTTCCTTAGCGCCCACCGCATGCAGCAAGGTACGAAGCGCAGCAATATTGCGCCCCTGCCGCCCTATGACCTTTCCAATGTCCTCTGGGGACACACGCACCTCCAGAATGCAGGTGGTTTCTCCATCGACTTGCTGAACCTCAACCGCTTCAGGGTAATCCACAAGAGCACTGACGATCGTACGTACAAGATGCTGCATGTCGCTTCTCCTGCGTGTCGCGATCTGACAATGGGGTGCCCCACTACTGGTTGGCTTGTGCGCCATCCTAGGGGGCTCGGGCGACGCTGTCAAGCAACCAAACAGTCACCCAAAAATAAAAGGATTGACAAAGCTTCCTTTCTGCCTGTATAGTGCCGGAAATTATAGACATTCCTGGTCATCCAGGCATCGTGTGAAGAGGAGATGATGTATGTGCCCGCGATCTCCGTCGCGACCTTCTGGACGTAGAGGAACAGTGGACGCTCGTGCTGCCTATCAGTTGCTCATCGACACTCTCGCTTGCCCCCAGACCTCTTCTCAACGATGGTGCCTCGCTTCCTGGCAGCGATGGTAGAACTGCGCTGCATCTGACGTTTTTCCTCATGTTGCCGTTTTCATAACGCTTATCAATCGTTGCCAAGCTGTGCGTCGCGTGTGCGTCATAGGCACGTATACGTGTGTCGACGCGGCATCTCTACGATATGTAAGTCTAGGGAGACTTTCCTATGGCTATTGCAACTTTAACGCATGTGACTCCGGCCGATGTGCTTGATTACTTGCTCACGCTCACACCCACTGCAGAAACCCTGGTATACGGGAGTGGTCGCGGGCAATTGCGCCGCCTGACTTTTCTGCTGGATTATACGCAAGCGTGGCTCAGTCCTTTGCCGCTCTACCAGTGCCTGAATGCCGGACGTCCTGGGGTGCTCTACGAATCGGTAGACATTGCCCCAATTTATGGCCGCTATTCTCTGGCCGTGATCGACCCGCCCGTGATCGTCGAGGGCAAAGATGAGAGCTTTCGTATCCGGGCTCTCAACCAGGGTGGCCAGGACATTCTCGCGCAGATGCTCTCCGCTGCAGACATCCCGTGCTGTCAGCAGGTTCAGTGTAGCCCGCAAGCCCTCTCTGGGACTGTGCCCTGCGAGCGGCGGCCAGTCGCTGAAGACGAGCGTTTGCATCTGAACAACATCTCGCAGGTCATCCGCAACCTGCTCCACGCTTTCCGCTGTGGCGACCGCTTTCTGGGTCTCTACGGAGCCTTTGCCTACGACTTCGTGCGCCTGTTTGAGCCGCTGCCTGGCCGCTTACCAGCTATCCCCACGCAGGACTTTCGTTTGTTTATGCCTGATATGTTGCTCTCCTACGATCACATGCGTGAGCGCGCTGTACTCTATCTGTACGATTTCCTGAACAGCACCAAGTCGGCCCATGCGTTGCTGCGTGAGCGCCTGGAGCGGTTGCCAGCCACCGAACCCCCGCCGCCGGCCAGTCCGTCGGTGCGGATTCCCCATAAATTGCTCTCTGATACCGGACGCGAGGCGTTCATGGCTGCAGTGGATGACGCGCGGGAACAAATGCGTCTGGGAGAATTTTTTGAGGTCGTACTTTCTCATAGTTTTAAGGGGCGCTACGACCGCAGCCCGCTCGAGTTGTACCGGCGTTTCCGCGAGATTAACCCCTCACCGTACCAATTCTACGTCGATTATGGCGATGAAGCGCTGGTCGGTGCCTCCCCAGAGATGTTCGTGCGGGTTGAAAACGGCATCGTGCAACAGCGGCCCATCTCGGGCACGATGCCGCGCGGCACCGATAGTCTGACGGACTACCATAACATGATGCGCCTGCTCAATTCGGAAAAGGAAAAATCCGAGCTC
>JBMDXC010000587.1:0-6462 GCA_048594805.1 Candidatus Entotheonellaceae bacterium
TACAAAAAGAAAGCAATGACTATGATATTAAACGCAAAAACCTTCAGGAATGTCCTCATGCCTGCGCTTTCCTAGTCACCAGGAGCCGGTTCTGGCTCCAATGCCGGCAGCGTTGCGGCATGCAGCATCGCCTCTTCCTGCTCATGCCCTTGCGTCCCCAGATGTGCCAGCCAGAAGATAAAGCTTACGAGTAGCATAAACAGCACTACAATCACCGAGATAACCCAGCAGGCAAAGCCCAGGGTTGGCGTAAAGGCATCCGACGCATAGTCACGCACCACATTAAACACGTGCCAGTGCGTCCGCAGACCGGAACGCGCATACCCCATCAGCCCCATGAGCCAGGTAAAAGAGGTGGCGAGGAGGAATAAAATGTACTGCGCCCGCTCCGGGATCTTGCCCCACTGGATCTCACCCACCACCCGGGCGCCACGGAAAATGACCACATCAATGGCCGTAGCCACAATGAGCACCATCAACACCGACGTCACCTGCACGATGGAGAAGTTAATGCGCACGATCGCTTCCACAAAGTAGCCATAGACCCCGAAGAACACCACTACCACGGTCGCCATGGCAAACAACAGCCATTGGCCTATAGTGCCACGATTGGCGAACGTTAGCCCCAGTGCCGCCACAATGCAGGCCGCCTCAAGCCTGCCGACCCAGAGTTTCCCCGCTGCCTGCAACGGCCCCGTCTGGGCCCAGAACAGCACAAAGAGGGCGATCACCGTGATGACTACCAGCGTGATTTTTGAGGCTACACTCTGCTGGGCCATCGGCAGCCGTTCTCCCTTATTGCCACGCCGATAAATCAAAAAGCTCAAGAACGTACTCAGGATCATGATATTCACTACCGTATTCTTCGCTGACATGACCCCAAAAACCCCCAGCAGGGGATGGTGCGCACCGCCCATTTTGCGCGCCTCTTCCAGACTGGCTACCAGACTGTGCGGCGTCAACCAGACGAGGAAACAGACCGTCAAAATCCCGAGCAGCCAGGGGATAAAGCGCCGATAGCGCTCGGAGCCAGGAATACGCTCCATGCCAAGCCAGAGATAGTAGTTCGCCCCCAGAAATAGCGCGCCAATGAGGACCGCCTGCAAGATAAAGAGCCAGGAGAAGATGCCACCCATCATGGTGATACCCAGTTGCTGGTCATAGCCGTAGATCTCCCGACCCAGCCAGTAGCCAGCAAAGGGCAGCGGAATCAGCCCGATAATAGCGATAAAATTGCCGATATAGCCCATCCAATCGTAATGCGCGCGGGCTGCAGAACCACGTGGCGCGGCCAGGAAGCGAAAGGCGGCGTAAGCGGCCACAACCGAGCCCCCAAAGGCTATATTGGCAATGAAGCGATGCAGGTTCACCGGCATCCAGGTAAAGTTATTCATGGCTTCCCAGGTTGTACCCCGGTATACCCCGGCATTGATGTCAATGCCGACAGGCGAGGTCATGAACGTGGCCCAGGAG
The DNA here is from genome assembly GCA_048594805.1 of Candidatus Entotheonellaceae bacterium. Lineage (GTDB taxonomy): Bacteria > Tectomicrobia > Entotheonellia > Entotheonellales > Entotheonellaceae > SXND01. The sequence goes on from JBMDXC010000587.1 coordinate 1,474, forward strand.
TTCGCAATCATCATCAAGATAAGCCCAAAGTAGTTCAGCAAGATGCCAAAGCAGATGTGCATCCACTTCTGGTTGTGCAGGAAAGTCGTGGTCTTCGCAAGCCCGCCGTAGGCTAGGAGGGCAATGAACACGACCACCGTGAGCCCATACGACACCGGCAAAGCACTCTGGCTAGAGAGGCGAGAACTCAGCAGTAACACGGCGGGGTAGAGGACGAGCATGGTCAGGACTGTTGTTCCCAGCATGGTGCCAACGCGCCGCGACGTGCCTTTTAGCGCTTCCCAACCATAGTAGTACAAGTACATGCTGAAACTTTCACCAAAGAACAGAAAGACATACACGACCATGGAAGGGAAAAAGATGCGTGCCAGAAAGTTGGTAAAAGTGGGATAGAGGCCAATGAGGAAGAAGACCAGGATACCACCAAAAGTCGCCGTGGTCGAGAAGGCCACACTGAGTAGCCTGGTGAATTCGTGGGCGAGATCGTCATAGCGCTGGCTTTTCGTCGCCGCCCCCATAATTTCAATAATCAGAATAAACAGGGGGACACCAACCACAAATGCACCAAACATCAGGTGCAACTGCGCAATGGCCCAGACAGCTACGCGTCGGCCCACCACGGGGAAATCGCCATAGACCATCTGTTCCTTGGTGGGGAGGGGAACTTCGATGGCGTTGACCACCTCGGCCAACAACCCAAGCACCAGCAAGCTCAGCAGCGCTACCAGCATTAGAGTACGGAGCCGTCTCTCGGGAGTCACACCCACTCTTCCTGGGCTCCCCTGTCCACGGTTAACATGCTGTTTCTGCATAGCCCCACCCTCTCTATTCCAGCCACGTGCCACGTTGCCCCTGTATCCGCTGCCAGGGAGCCACTATACCGACATGCAGGCACGTGTCAAGGGAAATTGCACTTCTTTACACTATGCCCTACTATGGCAAGGCCCAGAGCCAAGGGCATAGAGCGCACACGCATTTTTCTCCCCATCTGCTCCTACTAGCGTCCGTCAGCATGTACCGGCCCATGGTCTCCAAGAGGCAAGGCACAGACACCCGTATGGAGGGCAATCAGCATGTGTAGAAAAGGCGTGTCGGAGAACTTGGATCTTTTCGCGGCAAACTATAGCGCGACATGCGTGCTGCCGCAATGTCGAAAATACCTGATGCTACAACAAGTTACATCAAAAAGGAATGGTCTCCTGCATATCCGCCCCGCCCGTAAGCTGGAGGAAGATATCTTCCAGGCGACTGACATCGCTCTGCACCAACTGTCGGAGTTCTTCTGTGGTCCCGAGCGCCACCAGTGCTCCCGCTTGGACAATACCGATGCGATCACACATCTGCTCGGCGACTTCGAGCGTGTGGGTAGACATAAAGATGGTCGTGCCACGGTCGCACAGGCCGCGCAGCAGGCGTTTGACGAGGCGTGCACCCTTGGGATCGAGTCCCACCATGGGCTCATCCACCACCAGCACGCGCGGCTGATGCAGCAGCGCAGCACACATGACCAGCTTTTGGCGCATACCGTGCGAATAGCTTTCGATAAGTTCATCGCCCCGCGTCGCAAGTTCGAAGAGCTCGAGGAACTCCTCGCGACGCGTGCGCGCCTGGCGTTCTTCCAGGCCATACAGGTCAGCCACGAAGCGGAGAAATTCACGGCCACTGAGCTTCTCGTAGAGAAATGGCCGGTCCGGGATAAAGCCGATCTGCCGCTTGGCCTCCTGCGGCGCCCGTTGCATGTCATACCCCGCGATGATGGCACTGCCAGCACTGGGTTTGAGCAAGCCGACGAGGATTTTGATGGTGGTGGTTTTGCCGGCACCGTTCGGTCCCAGAAAACCAAAAAACTCACCCTGCTCGATATGCAAATTGAGATTTTTCACGGCGACCAGCTGCCCATAGCGCTTTTCGAGATTGACCGTCGTAATCATCAGCGGTCACCGCTCGGCACTGGTCGGCTGCCCGGTTTCACTGGCTGGCTTCCCTGTTGGCACAATATACAGACCCCCGGCGCATAGTTCTGGATCTGCAACAGCGCCAGGGCATGCAAGGGCACACCGAAGTCGATCGGTGCAGGGCTGCGATTGAGAATGGTGCCAACACCCACGATCTGCCCCTGACGCTCCTGCGCTACCCGCATAATTTCGCGCACTGAACCTCCAGTGGTGATGACATCCTCGACTACTAGCACCCGTTCCCGCGGCCTCACCACAAACCCACGGCGTAGAGTCATAACCCCACCCTCACGCTCGCCAAAAATGGCACGCACCCCCAGAGCACGGGCCACTTCTTGCCCAATGACAATACCGCCCACCGCTGGCGAGATCACCACATCCACGGTGGTGCCACGCAAGCTGTCCGCAATCCAGCGTCCCAGGGTCTCCGCATGCTGGGGATATTGCAACACCTTGGCACACTGTACATAGCCGCCACTGTGCTGCCCGGAGGTAAGCAAAAAATGGCCCTCCAGAAATGCCTCGGTTGTCCGCAAGAGCTGTAAGACCTGCTCCGCTACGGTCATAGGGTTCTCCCCTGCTGGCTGTCTGCCTTAGGCCTGGCGTACTTCGACCCCCTTCGCTGCCAGGATACTGAGTCCATAGAGAAGCAGCATCGGCAGCACCAAAAACAGCAGTGACAGCGGGTCAGTCGTAGGGGTCAATATCGCAGCCAGCACAAAAATCATCACCACCGCATGGCGACAATAGTGGACGAGGAGACGTGAAGAGAGCAGTCCCAGTTGCGTGAGGAAGACCACCACCATGGGCAACTGAAACACCAGGCCAAAGGCAATCATCAAGCGCACACAAAACGTCACATAGTATCCTACTGAGAGTTGGGCTTTGATGTCTCCTTTGGCAAAGCTCAGGAGAAAATTGATAATAAAGGGGAGGACAAGATAGAAAATGACCCCACCACTGTAGAAGAGTACTGCCGAACCCACAAGAAACGGCACGGTATACTTCTTCTCGTGTTCGAGCAAGCCAGGCGCGACAAATTTCCAGAGTTCATACAAAATGAACGGCAAGACCAGAAACAGCCCGGCCACCAGTCCCACTTTAATATAGGTTATAAACGCTTCGGCCGGTGCGATGATCTGCAGTGGCACTTTAATCGGCTGCCCCACCAGTACCACGGGTGCTTGCAAAGCCGCGACGATTTTATCAGAGAGCCCATAGCAGGCTACAAACCCAACGGCAAGCGCCATCATACACCAGATGAGCCGTGACCGGAGTTCTGCCAGATGCGCGGTGAGCGGCATCGGGGTATCAACCATGCCTATCACGCTCCTGTATGATGGCCGTTTGCACGTCTTCAACATCTGCAAAGCGTTCGCGGATCTCCTGGGCTATCGCCTTATTACGCTTGGCGTCTTCCTGCCGTTCGAGCGCCGCCAGATCCTGACGAATCGTACTTTGAAATTCCTCGCTGGCTCGGCGCAACTGGGCGTAGGCCCGCCCCAGCATACGTGCCACTTCTGGCAGACGTTGCGGCCCCAGAACGATCAACGCTACCGCCAGAATCATGACTAACTCTGGAAACCCGATACCGAACATAGTGGTCTCCTCACGCTGTGCCAGGAGTATACCAGACCTCTTATGCACGGTCGAGCGTGCGGTACTGAATCGCCTCCGAGAGATGTGCAGCCGTAATCGTCTCTGCCCCAGCCAGATCCGCAATGGTCCGTGCCACTTTGCGAATGCGGTCATGCGCCCGCGCACTCAGCCCGTAGTGCCGCATGGCCTGCTCCAGCAAACGCTCTCCAGCGCTATCGAGAGTGCAGAACTGGCGGATCTCGCGCACGCCCATAGCCGCGTTATGGGGCACTGCCGTGCCAACAAACCGCGTCCGCTGTTGGGCGCGGGCTGTATTGACCCGCGCGCGGATTGTCGCGGAACTCTCCGCAGCCGTGGTCGAAGCCAAGTCGGCATAGTGAGCAGAGCCCTCGAAGTTTGAGGCGGAATAGCCACCAAGGGTGACCGCTATGCAGCCATTGCTGTGGTGCGAAGCTCCCTGCCTTTTCGCCTCAAATTTTGGAGTAGCTGCTAGTGCACGGGTGGGACTTCTACATGAATATCGATGCGGTCGAGCAAAGGACCCGAAATGCGCGTCCTATAGCGTTGCATCTGTTGGGTGGAGCAGACACAGGTGTGCTGCGGATCCGTAGAAAATCCACACGGACATCCCTGCAGAAAGCTACACAACAACTCTTTCCCTCCCCATAACCTTGGCTTCACAGAGGAAGTATAGCAGGGCATTGTAGGCTCATAAACTAGGGCGTGTTGACGAATTATTTGATGATAATCCACATGGCAACGAGATGTATCACAGCCAGAAAGGTCTGGCTCAGTTTCTCATACCGTGTGGCGATGCGTCGAGATTGTTTGAGATTGTTGAAGAGCCGTTCGACCTTCTCACGGAACTTGTAGAGGGTTTTATCATAGTCTAGCGGTACGCGACGATTGCTCTTGGGTGGTATCACAGGCACAATGTCCTGCGCGAGGAGGTGCTCGCGGATGGCATGACTGTCATAGGCCTTGTCCATAATGGCATGGGTCAGCTCTGGCTCTGGAGGCACCTGGGCAAACACAGGCTCAAACACAGGGCTTTCATGACAGTGCCCTGCGGTCAGGACGACCGCGATGCCGGTGCGCTCATCGCGACAGCCCGCATGGATTTTGGTGGACCAGCCACCCCGAGAGCGGCCCAGCGCCTGTGCCGCTTGCCCTCCGTGTTTTTTTAAAGCGCCCGCGGCATGCTGATGGGCGCGCACAATCGTTGCATCGATAAAGAGGTGGTACGCTTTGGGGCAATCCACCGTCTGGAAGTGCTCCCAGAGTCGGCGCCAGACCGCACGCACTTCCCAGCGGCGAAAGCGATTGTACACTGCGTCCCAGCGTCCAAAATCCTTCGGAAGGTCGCGCCAGGGCAGTCCGGTCCGGGCGAGATACAGCACCGCCTCGATAAAGTGCCGGTCGCTGAGCGCCGGCG
>JBMDXC010000588.1:0-6119 GCA_048594805.1 Candidatus Entotheonellaceae bacterium
ATAAGTCGTTTATTTTCAATAGCATACGCCTTCGCCGGGAATAGCTGCTGGAGCGGTAGGCAAAGAGAGGGGAAAGGGGGAGACCGGGAGGGACATCAGCATGAAACTGTACCGCCATATCGTCTCACTGTTCGTTGTCGCTGTGTGCTTAATGGCCTTGGTATCCGGGCTGGCGGCCCAGCCCAGACCCGCTGGAGAGGCAGTCTGGGCCTGGCATGTCACCCTCGCTCCCGCCTGGTTCGATCCCGCCGATACGCCAGCGCAGATCACGCCCTTCGGCATGCTGTATACGCTGCACGATGCCCTGGTGCGCCCGCTATCTGGGGAACGCATGGGCAACAGCCTGGCGGAGTCCTGGACGGAGAGCCCGGATGGCCTGGTCTACACCTTCCAACTGCGTCAGGGACTGCGATTTCACAATGGCGATCCCTGCACCACTGAGGACGTCAAGTTCAGCTTCGAGCGCTACCGTGGGACCGGCGCTCAGGAGTTACACGCCAACGTCAAAGCCGTCGAGATCGTTGATCCCCTGACCCTGCGCTACTATCTGAAAGAGCCCTGGCCTGACTTCATGACCTTCTACGGCACTACGGCCACCGCTGCTGGGATCGTCGTGCCTAAACGCTACCTGGAGCAGGTCGGGGAGGACGGCTTCAAGAAGCATCCCATTGGGCTGGGACCCTATAAATTTGTGAGCCATACGCCGGGGATAGAAGTCGTGCTGGAGGCGTATGAGGGCTACTGGCGCAAGGTGCCATACATCAAACGGCAGATCATGAAGGGGGTGCCTGAGGCCACCACCCGCCTGGCCATGCTGAAGAAGGGGGAGGCCGATATCGCCATTGCCGTGGAAGGCCCTGTGGCCGAGGAGGTGAAGCGCGACCCGCGCCTGACCCTGGTGGATACTCAGGGTCCTGGCATGATGTGGATCGAGTTCACCGAGCAGTGGGACTCCAAGTCAATGTGGGCCGATCAGCGTCTGCGCCTGGCAGTGAACTATGCGCTGGATCGGCAGGCCATTAATGAGGCCGCATGTCTGGGGTATTGCCCGCCCGCCGGGGTGATTGTCCCGCGCCTGATGGACTATACCCTGCCACTTGAACCGCTACCCTACAATCCGCAGCAGGCCAAACAGTTGCTAGCTGAGGCCGGCTATCCCAACGGCTTCGACGCCGGGGAACTGGTGCCGATCCCTCCCTTCTTCGTGGTCGCGGAGGCTGTTGTCAATGACTTGAATGCGGTGGGGATTCGGGTGAAGATGCGCACTATGGAGCGGGCCGCCTTTTATACGGCGTGGCGGGAGAAAAAGCTGCGGGGCCTGGTGCTCGCGGCGGCGGGCGCCTCCGGCAACGCTGCCACGCGTGTGGAGACGTTTGTCTACTCTAGAGGAGCCTATGCATATGGGGGCTATCCCGACATCGATGCGCTGTACGAGCAGCAGGCGCGGGAGCGCGACCATGGCAAACGACAAGCCGTGCTGTATCGCATCCAGCAGCTCACAGTGGAGCGGATAATGTTTGCGCCGATCATCAACCTGCGGGGCCTGATGGGGGTAGGCTCCCGGGTGGCCGAGCATGCCATTAATGTGATCCCCCTGTACCCTTTCCCAGTGCCAGAGGACATGCAGCTTAAGGAGCAATAAGTATTGGATTCCTCTCTGGTACAGCCTGGCGGAAATCCTAATTCTTTTAGATACTGAGGGGTTTGTGCCCATATGTCCAGTTGAACGGTTTGACCATCATGGCATTGCAATACGCAATAAGGACCAACACCCGGGCTGGCAAGTACTCCGCATTCCTCATGGAGCACGAAGTGAGGATATTTTTGCTGAAACTGGGTTATGAGTGAGCATCCAGACTTGACCGAAGCACAGAGACGAGGTATGGTGGGATCAGGGGAACCTACCCGTAAGGACACCATGATGCAGATCACGATTGAAGTGCCAGACGATATTGCTGAGCGGATGCGGCAGGCCAACGGCCAGGGTGTTGCCCGCCATATTCTCGAAGCCTATGCCCTCTGGGCGTATCAAACGGGAGAAATCGGCGGCGGACAACTCCGGCGGTTGCTCGGCTTTGAAACACGTAACGAGGTAGATCAGTTCTTAGCAGACCATAATGCCACACATAATTACACGCTTGCCGACTTAGAGCAAGACCGTGAAACTGCTCGACAACTTGGCCTCTAATGCTGGTCATCTCTAATAATTCTCCTATCCGTTATCTTATCCTCTTGGATTGTATCCATCTCTTGCCTGCCCTCTTTTCCCGCGTGAGCATTCCCGCGGAGGTGCAGGCAAAGTTACAATGTCCCCGCACCCCTGCGGTTGTCCGTGCATGGATTGCCAACCAACCCGCCTGGGTGGATATCCGCCAGGTCAGCGTCACACCGGAGGCTGATTTACTTTCCCTCGATGGCGGTGAACAGGAAGCTATCCTCTTAGCCCAGGAGTTGCATGCTGATCTTGTACTGCTCGATGATCGGGAAGCCAGGAAAGCGGCGATCCGTCGTGCCTTGCGGGTGATGGGGACAATAGGCGTGTTGGAACAAGCGGCTAGCCATGAGCTTATTGATTTGCCGGAAGTGTGTGCACGGTTGCTCACGACGAATTTTCGGATTAAGGATGATATTATCCACAACGTCCTTGCTCGTGACGCCACCCGCAAAGCAGCTACCCATGCACAACCTCCCGAACCGCAGGAGACGTAAATCATGGCCGCTGTTCTACAGCCTGTTATCTCTGCTCTGTCTCTGATGGTTTGTCCCTCCCTGCGCTGGTGCTGCACGCTGGCGAGAAAGCCACCAGGCGGCTTTCTCTGGTTCTTTACTGTAACGATCCGCAATTCTCATTATCGAAACAAAGAACCTAAAAGAACTGTTTGAAGCTAACGGCCCCTGCAAAATAGGCTCCCCTCATTTTTGAGGCGGGGGGCTATCATACCAGGTCCCTCTATGACTTAAAAGAGTTCATTGGAACGACAACAGCCAGCCCTCCGGCGAGCTATGTCAAAAACACTGAGGAGCCGCAAGCCCTCAACGAGGACACCTACACGCCTATTCACAGCCATGCCGAACGCCTGCGCAAAGCGGACTGGTGGACTGATCACTCCGATGACCACAATGTCAGGCCATCTGAAGTCATTCTTAGATTATCATGTACTAAATGTCAGGAATTTACTGACATTTTTTTGTTATTGACATTTGTCAGGATCTGAGGTGCATTGCCAGCAGGTCCGTAGAGTTACGATAGGGATCAGCAAGGAACAATGGTTTATGCCCGACGGGGACATTTATCACAACGAGTTGCCAAGGCGCTATCAGCAGATCTATCGCCAAGTCGGTGAGGGACATCACCCGCTTGAGACAATCGCTCATCAGGCACTCACGCCGCTGCGCCAGGATCTCCGGATTTATGGGGATCGCCCAATTCAGTTTTTATTGCAGGTCACTGACCAGATAGCGCAGTTTACGAAGGCTCCGCTGCTCGCGACTGACGCTACTCGGGATGCGCTTAAGCAGTCGCTTGAGCAGCAACTGCTGCAGGTGTATGCAAACCGGCGCGCAAAGCAGTTGGCGTGGGATGTCATCGAGCATCACCTTAATCAGCCACCTTCTGCCTGTTCGGCGTCTCTCCTGACACACTTACTGCTCAAGCAGTACATCCTGCGGGTATACGCCTCCAATTGTGAGGCGCCTATCACAGTGCCACCAAAATCATCGGCGACCCCGTTGCAGCTGCAACATGAAGAGATTATTCAGCAATTTGCACAAATGCGACCGCATATAGAGGCATCCATTGATACGTTCGTCGATCATCTCATCCGCAAGGAAACGGTCAGGGGATTACGGCTTCCGCGCGGTCCCATGGAAGCGCCCGTCGATCTCGATGAAGACCTCACTGCTTCTAGGAGGCTGTAGGTGGTGGAGTTTGACTACATCTACCGGTTTGGTGATATCACGGATCAGGGAAGTCGAGGGGAGAAGATTGATCTACGAACGGGTGTCCCACAGCCTATCCTCGTGCGGGCTGATGACGCTGCGCTCCGCTACCATGCCATACCCAGTGTACCACCCCAGCTCGCTGATCTGGTGGACATTAGTCTGGCTATCGCCGCTGCTGATCGGCTCAGCGTGCGTCGCAGCACCATGCCATGCCGTATTCATATCGAACTCCCGGTCCGCCATCCTGAGGTTTTTACTCATTTCTTACTCCTCAACCAACTCTGCGCTGTCCTCTCCTACTATACTGACGATCAATGGTCGTTTTCCTTTCATCGACGTATGACCCTTGGACGACCTACTGAACTGCAGATCGCGATCCCTTGTCACAATGAGTCCACTGAGGTGAGTCTATGGAGCGGCGGGCTAGACTCGCTCGCCGGCTTGTGGATTCGCGCTCGTATGCGGCCGGATGTCGCGTATGTACTTGTCAGCACTGGCCTCAACACTTTTATTCAGCATATTCAACAGCATGTTGCACAGCAATTGCGACGCACACAGCCGATCGCGATGGATCTTATCCAAGTGCCCATGAAGGTTATTACGGCTTCCAAGAAGCCGAAGAACCGTACACAGCGCACGCGGGGTTTCGTGTTCTTGTTGCTGGGCGCAGTATGCGCGTTGCTGGAGGACCAGGATACACTCATGGTCTATGAAAATGGGATCGGTGCGCTCAACCTCGCGTACCGCGCTTCAGAGGTTGGGAGCGACCATTCGCGCGCTGTGCATCCTCTTGCTCTCATCAAGATGAGTGACCTGGTCTCACAATTACTGGAGCGACCGTTTCGCCTGCAAAACCCATTTCTATTTTGGACCAAGGCAGAGATGTGTGCACGCCTTCGAGAGGATGAGGCGGAGGAACTCGTCTACAGGACATCTTCCTGCGACTCGCTTCAGCGTAAGCCCAATCAGCCACCGCAGTGTGGCCGCTGCTCCTCGTGTCTCCTGCGACGTCAAGCACTCGCCGCAGCCGGCATTCCGGATCGGACATGTTACTGCTATGCGGACTTCGCCGCCCTCGGCGACGACACAGCATTTGAGGCAATGCACTTTCAAGTCGCGACGCTGCGAGGGCTTCTCCCTAGTGACATGCCGTGGATTCAGTTGCGGACGCAGTTTCCCACACTTGGTACCGTTGCGGATCGATGGGGGCGTTGGTCCGGAGAGGCATGTGAGACCGTTGCGGATCGTCTCGTGCACTTGTACCGACAGTATGTCCACGAGTGGGATGTTGCCATGCCGCCGCTGTCGCGAGTGCGCTCTGGGTCTATGGTCATCACCTAGGGAGTGCTAAAGCCGAGAAAGGATCGATGATGCTATCCGACGTGCTGAAAACAATTGATATGCGCGAACTCGGGTTGGAACTACAAACCGCACGGAAACGGCGCGGCATGCGTCAGGAAGATGCTGCGAAAGCCCTTGGAGTCGCACGCACTACGATTACTGCCATAGAAAAGGGCGCACGGCGTATTACCGAGCAGGAGCTGGTTGTGCTGGCGCGCTTGTACGAGTGTCAGTGCAGTGATTTCGTCCGCACTCGCCCGGTCGTCCATCCCTCTGCAGGGCAGTTTCGTGGCCCCCACCAATTCCCGGACGCGTATCGTGACCAGATCGAGCCAGAGATTGAGCGCCTCATTGAGCACGCACGGACCTATGTCGAGCTGGAACATCTGACTCACTCTCCGCTCGTTCGCTCCTATCCTGCGGAGTATCCAACTACGGGCGGACAGGAGGAGAATGTTGGTGAAAGCATTGCGCTTGCAGAGCGCCAGCGACTCGGGCTAGGTGACGGCCCGTTACCCAATGTACGTGACTTGCTTGAGCAATATGTTGGATTGCGGATTTTCTACATGCCATTGCCAAACAAATTCTCCGAGATCTACGTGTACGACGAGCAACTGGGTGGATGCCTCGCTGTGAATCGCAATCACCCAGAGGAACGTAGGCGCTGGTCGATTGCGCATGGCTATCTCCACTTCCTCGCTCACAGGCAGATCACTGACGTCGCGATAGACAACGCGCCATGGGAGCGCTCGGCACGAGAGCGGCTCGCCGATGCCTTCGCACGCTATTTTCTGATGCCCGCCACCAGTCTCAAACGCCGCATGATCGACGTCCAG
>JBMDXC010000589.1:0-4711 GCA_048594805.1 Candidatus Entotheonellaceae bacterium
AGGCGCCGCCGCCAAGCGGACTAGCTCCTCGGCCAAGCCGGTGACATCCTGAGGCGGGACGAGCAACATTCCCTCGGCATCAGCAGCGATTTCCACGACAGGAGGGATAGCAAATGCGACAGCTGGAACACCCATTGCAAGGGCTTCCAGGAGGCTATTGGGCATACCTTCTTCATGGCTCGTAAAGGCAAAAAGATCGGCGGCACAGAGGTATTCCCATACCTTTTCAGGCAGGCAGGCTGGTAGCAGCGTAATGTGACGGCGCAGCTCAGGCCTTGCTTCCAGGGTCTTGTAAACTGTGTTAGTCTCATCCAAAGCTGGCCTGGCTCCGACCATCACGCAGGTAATATCAGGATTCTTAGCAACGGCGAGCGCTATAGCATCTATGAGCTCGAAGACTCCCTTGCTGCGGCAAATCCGTCCAATACTCAGGACCAGCACTTTCTGCTCCGGGATACCCCACGCCTGTCGTATCTGCTGCCGGATGTCTGCTGTTGGCAGGAGTGGCGGCGCTGGTATCCCGCGTGGCAACACGAGATGGCGCTCAGCAGGCAAGACGCTCTGGTCCACTCTCAGGAGGCAAGCCGCTTTGTCTAAGAGCTCCCGACTTTGATAAAAAACGACATCGAGATGTTGCAGGGCACGCGCGACAGCCTTTTCATACGACCGAGACGCTGGAACATTCCCTGTGGCCCAGCCAGCAGTCGGCAGTCCCAAGATGCGTCCCAGGCGCCAGGCCAGCCCCCCAACGCCAATGAGATCGATGGCAAGGAGTACATCAAAGTGTATGCGGTGATGCATCTGCATTGCTGCCCGACGACACCACCAAAACGCCGCTTGATCCACCCAAAACGCTCCCCCAAGGCGCGGCAACTGTGGGTGGGCTGGCCGGTGCACCGGAATACCCTGGCGCATTTCGTAGGCGGGAATCTGTGCATAGATTTGCCAGCGTGGCACCAGCGCCGAGAGCATGGGCGGCGCGTAAGGACGTGGCACGAGGACTTCCACCCCGTCACATAAGTCCTGCAGTACTTTGACACTACGCTCATTGAAGGGCGCCGCAAACGGGTGACCGGGATAGGGATAATTTTGCGCCAGGACTAAGACCTTCACACTTCATTTCCCAAGGAGCGTCTGAGGAGCAACATCCTGGGCCGGGTCGCATGGCCTGCGGCTAGAGAACTCGCAGCGCATACCAGGATCAGCCAGAACCATTTGTGCACCAAAAACGTGTGCGCCATCGCCGCTGCCAAGACGGTGATGAGGAGCGCTAGGGGCAACATGCCTAAGCGCCCGGTGCGAGCCTGCCAGGCTGTCTGTGCACACCTCCAGAGGCCCATGAGGAAGGGCACAGTCCCCACGAGCCCTACCTCTAAGAGCAGCTGCAGGAAGAGATTATGCGCATCTCTATTGTACACGCCCAGGCGTCTTCCCAACTCACGGCCACATAGAATCGGTTGCCACCCAAGCAGGGGGCGTTCTAGAAACATCTTCAGGGCTGCCGGCGCAATATTTTCTCGTGCAGCTAAGTTTCCTTCATAAGTCTCTTGCCAGCGTCGCTCAGCACCAGGACTGTTCATGATGACGTAGATAGTGGCAGCCACACCAAGAAGCGCCAAGAGTAGAGCGCATAATCTTCGCTGTGAGCGCCATTGAGGTACTAAGTATACTAAAAACCCGATTAGCAAACTGGCCATACCCGCTCGGCCGCCCGTCTTTACAAGCGCCACCAGTATCGGCAGAGCCAAGCAGGCCCACAGAAGCCTGGTGAAGAGCATGTATGCTGGATGCAGGCAGAGACCCACTAGAGTCACAATTGCAAGTGCAAACATGGTGGGTAAAGCGTTGCCTAACCCGAGGACAGAGGCTCGCTCTGGCTCTCCTCCGACATCCATAGAAGTGGGCTGAAAAGCGGGGAGCTGCAGCAACATGCCGACTGCCAAGACCGACGAGGCGATAGCATACATCCACAACACCTGCAGCATGATTCTTTCATCTTTGCAGAGGTCTCCAGCCACCCAGAAGAACAAGATCAACTGTAGAAAGGTAAACAGCCGTATAAAAGAATTAAAGACCAATTCCTCCGGCAGGAACAAGCCATTCACGATGTAGATAGCCGCATAGGCCAGAAACCACCAGCACGCGCGTGACGGTGCGGGCCACGCGGCCAGCAGCGGATTGTAATAAAAGCAATACACCGCAAAGAACAGCATCCCCAACGGCCTCGCGGGTACACCGACGATCTCGAACACGCCGGAGATCGAGAATACATACAGTAGCAAGCTCCAATGGACCAACCTGGGGGGGCGGTGCTGAGAGGGGACGCCTACGGCTATAACTTCCGGTGGAGAAGGCGGGTCAGGAGACCGGAAGGGATTTCTGTCGACGCGCTGTATCCTTACCACTCTCGCTTTGGAGACACTCACAGGGGCACACTCCATAATCTCAGAGGTGAGGAGATGTCTAAACCTGCTCCGACTGTTGAGCATCTGTCAACACCCACTCCCGGAGTCGCTCCGCATAATGGCGTGCGTCTCTGGAGCGCGCTTCGTGTAGTGCCCGACGCACCAGTTCAGCAGCAAGATGCTCATCTGTGGCGACTTTCACCAATGCTGTTGCCAGCGCTGCTGGAGAATCTTCCGTCACCACATAGCCCCACCCATGCTTTTGGGCCGATTCAGCATGATAAGACCCTGCTGGGGCAAACACCACAATCGGTCTCCCCGCTATCAGATACTCGAGGAGTTTTGTGGAAAAGACCGTTCGCACCTCATCGAGGGAGCAGTCTTTGTGTGACAGCGGCGCCACTAACACATGCGCTTCGGACTGCAGGCGCTGGACTTCAGCACGCGAGACGTAGGTGACCCGCAAACGGCTAGAACGAATGCCCGAGCGCTGCAGCGCCGCGAGATCGGTCGCTGTGCAATACAACAGCTCATATTCTGGTGGCAAAATCTCAGAGGCTGCGGCTAGCACCCGTAAGGCATCCAGGTTCATCGCCGGCGAGACACCTCCCACAAACAGTATCGTCGGTTTGGCCATACGCGGGGGCAAAATCTCCCGTGGCGCGCGGAGATAGTCTTGCTCGGAGATGCTGTGCGGCAGGAGTTCAGTCTGAATACCATACTTCTTCTCGTAGTGTTTTTGCATGGCCTCTGTCATGCACAGGACGCGCGTGGCCTGTTGCAGGATGACAGGTTCCCAGGCAGCCGCAAAACGGGCAGCTTGCCCATCCGGCATATTCTCCTGCCACAGATCGTGCATGTGGGCGTAGAAGGGCAAATGCAAACGGCGTGCGGCCAGGAAAGCGGCGACAAAAAAATCCTCCCGAGGAAAGGCGGCGAGCACAACATCCGTGCCCATAGCTGCTAATGTCCTGCGCATCACTTCCTGAATGAGGCGAGACGCGACGGCATGATGGCGTATCCTCACCCCATCATAAATACGAGGCGAGAGAAACGGGAGCGCCAGGGACTGCGTCGGACAAGGCGGCAGAAATGCTGGATCGAGCGGGGAATATTGATCCTCTCCAGCGAGAGCTTGCACACTCCCTGCATAGGCTGACAACAGATTTGCCAGGAGGATAGCACTACCGGATGCCCGCGGCGGGAAAGTGCGCGACACCACCGTCAATCTTGGCCCACGCTCAGCATGCATACACATATCCTCGCTAGAGGAGTAATCCCTGGCGTTGCAGTTCATTCCAGGCGCTACCAACGCTATCACGTGTGTTGCATTGCGCCTGCACCCATGCCACCAGCTCGTTTACACCCTGGTGGAACGCATGCTGGGGCTCCCATTGCAGTAATCGCCGCGCTTTGCTGATGTCCGCAAAGCAGTGGCGAATATCCCCACGGCGATATTTACCAACGATCTGCGGGGCAATATCTTTATCGAGTGCGAGCGTGAGGCTCTCGGCAATGTCACGCACTGACAGGGCTTCGCCAGAACCGATGTTCATCGCCTCCCCGGGCACGGGCTGTTCGGCTGCTGCCACCACGGCACGGGCTACGTCGTTCACGTGCACGAAATCACGCTGCTGTTTGCCGTCCTCAAAAACCAATGGCGGACGATCATTGAGCAAGCGGGCACAGAAAATCGCCGCAACGCCGGTGTAAGGATTGGCAAGTGCCTGGCGGGAGCCGTAAACATTGAAAAAGCGTAGGGCTGTAGTGGGGATGCCATAGGCTGTACCAACGCACAGGCACATCTCTTCCTGATCGCGTTTGTTGATGGCATAGATTGACGTTGGCCGCAGCGGTTTATCCTCAGGCGTGGGAATGGGTTCGAGGGGGGTGCTGTCGCTGTCATACACTTCCCAGTCGCCAGCCGCCATCTGCGCTTCCGAGCGGAGGTGAGGTGCCACGCATCGCCCATCACGGGTGCGGTAGAGCCCTTCACCATACACCGACATGGAAGATGCTACCACCAGGCTATGCAGACTGATCTTGCGGTCGATGAGTGTTTGGAGGAGGACCGCTGTGCCCAGTGTATTGGTGGTGCAGTACTGCGTCACCTGGTACATGGATTGTCCTACCCCAACCGCCGCCGCCAGATGAATCACACTCTCCACGCCATCCAGGGCCTGTGCCACCACGTCCGCATCTTCAACTCGCCCCACCACCAGTTCAGCACGGGGGTCGAGATAAGCCGGACGCTGCGGGATAGTCCCGTGGACCTGTGGCACCAAGGCATCCAACACGCGCACGGT
>JBMDXC010000059.1:0-7862 GCA_048594805.1 Candidatus Entotheonellaceae bacterium
TGTTGTTTTCGACCGTCTATGACATCCTCAGCCCAGTGGTCTTTCGGATCAAGCCCTCGGTGCGCGCGGCGTATCGGGACCACGACGACAAGGTGGGCGCCTCGCTCATCTCGCTCTATAACAAACTCCACGGGGTCGAGATACACACCTCCGCGGAGGTGGTACGCTAGAGTGCTACGGAGTTGGCGCCGCTGCTCGAGCAACTGGACGGTGCGCGTGTTCCCTGGTTGCCTGGGTATCGCGTGAAAATGATTGATGGCAATTGTCTTGAAGCCACTGAACGGCGCCTCAAACCGTTGCGCGAGGTGCAGGACGGCGCCTTGCCAGGGAAATCCTTGGTCGTGTATGAGCCCGCGTACGGCTTGGTGCGCGATGTCTTTCCCTGTGAGGCAACCCTGTTAAGGTGATCCGACCACACTTTTTTTGTTACTATCGTCTGCCTTATCACGTGGGTGGCAAAGGGAAAGCAAATCTGTGCCGTTTGAGGTGCGGACCACGTCTCAGCAGGTAAAGCAACGTTTCTCAGCGAGAAGCAGGTAGGAGGGACGTCAGCGGATACAAGCAGGACCGATAGTGTAGAGCATGCTCACTCTGTGCGCATCAGCGGCTTTGCAATGCGAGGTTAAGCATGTTCCTGGTACAAAGTGCACAAGACCTCTATGATCTTGTCGCGGACTTGCGTGGCTTGTTCCAACCTCCCAAAGACATTGCCCACGTGCCATCACCTCTCATCCGTGCCCTCACTGTCCCACTGCGCCGGCTGCATATAGAACACGCTATGCGAGAGATACCAATAATGTTCCGCGTGTTGTGGTCTTCTACGCTCGGGGTCTCTTCGTTGTCCGCGACACGGAGGGTCTTCGTGGCTTTCTTGCATGCTCCTGACTTTCCCTGCTCTGAAGGGAAGTGAGATTCTCAAAAAAGGCTTCAGGGGTTTTCCCTTCCGCGAGGTAATCAATAAAGCAATGCCAGTGGTAGAGCCAATGCTGCCCTGCCCTCGTGACAAGAGTGGGTCCGCCGTTTTCGACTGCGTGCACCGTCCTTACTGCCTGACCCCACCCCAATGCACGGCCAAGCGCCAGCCAGAAATGGGGATCCAGGAACGTTTCTGCCACTGGAACAATGAAGGAAGAATCATTATCTCTTCTCGTCCATACCGAATATTCACTGTTAGCTCCCACATAATCGGTTTCCATCCCGTCGGAGCCGTTTATATGGTATCCCCCTTCAGTTGCTTTGGTCACAGCATCTTGAATCGTCATATTTTTCCCCTTTCACCTCTCACCTCTTCGTCGGGAGAGATTCTCTCATTGTGAAATCCATCCTTGAGAGAGGAGAGGCTGGGAGGCGATTCCCTGCATCCATCGCGTAGCCAACGGACCGTGTTGGAGACAATATCCATGTCAGCAAACATCACGCTCTCAGTGACCTTCCTCCCTTGGAGACGCGATTTTGGAAGGAACCGCATTCTCTGTCTTAATGTTACTCTATACTGCAAGCTCTGTGCCATCCTGTAGGAGTATTACCTTGCATTTTTGTTGGGAAACGCCTATGCCCTCATTCTTCGGATAGAGGGTTACTGGTACACTCCTACCTGTTAAGGTGTGTCGTGGTACGTATAAAGTAGCCCATCATCTCCTACAGCATTTGCCCCTTGGCATCCATCGCCGACGCTAAGAACACCTGTAGCATGTGAACTGTCTCAGTCTAATAAAGATGAAGGCAAGCATTCTTCCTGACAAAGTCGTGTCAGAATACCAGGATTGAATGCGCAAATAATCCCAGGGAAGAGATAGGCATGAGTGTAATAGGTCGTCGTCCAATGAGCAGAATCGCTTACAGACTTGTCTGAAGGTTAAAATCTTACACATACATTCGGGCAAGATATATGCTACTTGTGTGTTAGTAGCTATTTTTGGAACGGTCTGAGCTGGAATAGGTATATTGATGGCTTATGAGCCGCATTAGTCGCATCACTGCAAGAGAGACACGACAAATGCGGCGTAGGCTGGCTAGATAACATTGAAAAGGTACAACAGAACGATTATAACAAGTGTCACTCCTAATAGTTACACAATTACTCCTGGTATCATACTGTTTCTCCTTTTTTCATTTTGATAGTTTCACAGGGGGTGAAATCTCATATTGATGTTACATCTCAATATGAGAGACCAGCGCCATAATCTGGTAGAAGCGGATTTCAACCCTCGCCTTCTCATCAATCTCTTACAATTCCGCCAGTAGCTCCGTGACCATCGGATGTTCCTGGCATGGCTTGTGGTCTCGAGTATCGTGCGGTTTTGCCATCGGGCATTCTCCTTAGAACTTTCTATATAATGCGGCGGATGCCGCGTTGGTTGCGGTATACCCTTTCGCAAGCACCGTGCCAAACTAGAGGAGTTACGGTAAGTGAAGAGGGAAGATGTCATGCGTCATCCAGCTCGAAGCGTCATGGGATATCTTTTAGTTCCCATACTTGTGCTGATGTGTATGCCCAATTCGGGGAGCAGTAGTGATGTGAAGGGCAATTATGTGGCATTGGGATTGGGTTTAGAATCGTGTCAGTCCTTTCTCCAGATCGGAGCCACACGGCCCAGGGTTGGCGGTACGCCAGCAACCCGAACTTGCCGCATGCAGGGCCTGAACCCTGGTGCAGTTGCAGCGGTTGTGTCAGATAGCTACAGCGCTACCCACTGGGGGCGCATGGCGGGCATAGTACACTCGGCTGTGCAAGTTGATCAACCAGGATCACGAGCGCTCGGACGAAGCGGGCCGGTTTGCGCACCGATTGTTGCGGGAGATGGATTCACTGTGGGCGTTTTTGTCCTGGCATGGTATTGAACCGACCAACACTCGAGGGGAGCTGGCATTGGGGTTTAGGGTGCAGTGGCGCAAACGTTCCTGAGGGATGGCGAGTGATAAGGGCAATCGGTGGAGCGCCTCTTGGCGCTGAAAGAGATCTGCCGTCTGCGCGCGGTATCGCTATCATGTCCTGGTCGATGCCGTCAGCAGCTTCTTCTACGGGCAGCAGCCCGATCTCGCTTGGCTCTAGTAGCACTCAAAATCGAGATGCCACCCTGTGATCGCGTACATGAGACGATAAGCATGGATCATAGGAGGGGTGCTGTACAGAGGACTTTACACCTTATGTGTTCCAGTACTCCTCCCCCAGAATATAGCCACAGCAATTATTTGCGCCACACTGACAACGGTATTGCTTGGCGGTAAACCCGTAATTATAACTGAGTTCTTCGCCTTCTTGAATATCGCGTTTGGCAACAATCCAGATGGTGTGTTGGGTGAGCAGGACTTCACAGTTGGGGTCACAGGAATGGTTGATGTAGCGGGCTTTGTTCTTAGGGGTTTTCCCGTCAATATCATAGAGCTCATTGAAGGTAAAAATATACTGATTGCCCTGATATAATCGGTCGGCGGTTTCTTCCTTGGAAATCCTTTGTCCGATGTACTGCATAATCCGCGTGCCTTTACTAATATTTTGCGCGGCAAACAGTCCTTTCCCTGCAATGCGAGACGTGCCGACCCAGACGCGAATTTTCACAGTATCCTCCTGAAAGAGAAAGGAAGCTATAGCAAACCTTGCGTTGTTACCTCAAAGCCCTCAGGGCTGACCACGGGCTTCACTCAGTGAGATACCAAACATCGGGGCAGCCTCATGCTGCTATAAGCCGCACAATCTTGCTAGGCTCAGGATGTAGGCTCCCAGGTCGGTCCTATTCAACAAATGATGCTGCCTACTTCTCTCAGCTTAAGAAAAGCCGGTACGCAGCATTGTGGCTCTCGTCGCAGTATATATATCCCCGTCTATCTAAAAACTCCTGAAAGGCCGCTTGGTCTTGCGGGGGCACCTGGATACCAATCAACACACGCCCGTAGTCAGCGCCGTGGTTGCGGTAGTGAAACAGGCTGATATTCCAGGTGTGACTCATGCTCGTCAAAAAGTCCAGGAGCGCCCCCGGGCGTTCGGGAAATTCGAAGCGATACAAGAGCTCATGGTCGGCATGTGGGGCGTGACCACCGACCATGTGACGGATGTGCAGCTTGGCCATTTCGTTGTCACTGAAATCGACAGCACTCACGCCATGCTCCTGGAGGGTGGCGATCAGGGCAGCGCACTCGTCTCGGCTCTGGACCTGCACGCCCACGAAGACCACGGCCTCCTCAGGATGCGCGTAACGATAATTGAATTCGGTAATGTTGCGGGCCCCCAACAGACGACAGAAGGCTTTGAAACTGCCTGGCCGTTCTGGAATGATGGCCGCCAGCACTGCCTCACGCTCCTCCCCAAGCTCGGCACGTTCGGAGACATGGCGCAGACGGTCGAAGTTCATATTGGCCCCGGAAGCGATGGCGACCAGGGTCGCATCGTGGAGTTTCTCCCGTGCTACATACGCTTTGGCTCCAGCAATGCTGAGCGCCCCGGCCGGCTCCAGAATTGAGCGCGTATCCTCGAATACGTCCTTAATGGCCGCGCAGATGGCGTCCGTGTCCACTACCACGATCTCATCTACCAGCTCCTGACATATTCTAAAAGTCTCGGCGCCAACATACTTCACCGCCACGCCGTCAGCAAACAACCCGACCTGGGGCAGCCGCACCCGCGTCCCCTGCTCGAGCGAGCGCGCCATGGCATCGGCATCCACGGGTTCGACGCCGATGATCTTGATGTGTGAGCGCAGTCGTTTGACATACGAAGCGATACCGGCAATCAGGCCGCCACCACCCACTGGTACAAAAATCGCTTGCGGGGGCGGGCTGCACTGACGCAGAATCTCCATGCCAACCGTGCCTTGCCCGGCAATCACTTCAGGATCGTCGTAGGGGTGCACGAAGGTCAGGTGCTGCTGGGCCGCTATCTGCTCGGCGTGCGCTTGTGCCTCATCATACGCATCCCCATGCAGGACCACCTGCGCCCCCAGGCGCTTTACGGCATCGATCTTGATGTGCGGGGTTGTGATCGGCATCACGATCACCGCTGGGCATGCCAGCTTGTGCGCTGCGAGTGCGACACCCTGCGCGTGATTGCCAGCGGACGCCGCAATGACTCCGCGGGCGCGGACGGCAGGGTCCAGATGGGCCATTTTGTTGTACGCGCCGCGTAGCTTAAAGGAAAACACCGCTTGCATGTCCTCACGCTTCAATAACAAGCGGTTATCCAGGCGGCGCGACAGCAAGGGAGCCAGTTCAAGCGGGCTCTCAATGGCCACATCGTATACTCGTGCCGTGAGAATTTTTGCCAGATAGTCGTTGTGTACAGCGTCCGTGTCAGCCTTCATATCCTCTCACGCCCCTCTCCTCGCAGACGAGCGGCACCCATATCATTGCGCCGGGACTCCGCCTTCGGTCACCACCTCCAAAACATAGGGCTCATGCAGCAATAACGCCTCTGCCACTGCCGCTTGGATCTCCCCAGGATGCGTAATACGCCTGCCAGCGACGCCCATTCCGTGGGCAATTTCGACAAAATCCAGCGTCGGATTGGTCAAATCCAGGTGGGTGTAGAGACGCCCAGCGGGGATATCGAGCGTGCGCCGATAGCGGTTCATGTTGAACTTCAGGATACGATAGGTGCGGTTGCTCAGGATAATGTAGACAACCGGAATATGGTGATGCGCGGCTGTCCAGAAACTCTGCACCGAGTACATCGACGAGCCATCTCCGACCAGAGCCACGACAGGGCGGTCCGGATAGGCGAGCTTCACCCCCAGTGCTCCTGGCAGACCCTGACCAATACCACCGCCGTGATTGCCCAATACGCTCCCTGGTTGCTCTAACGGGAGCGTGCGCAGGAGATCACTCGTGGCCGTGATCGCCTCATTAAAGAGCACGGTATCGGACGGGAGGCACCCGCGCAAGGCGGCCATCAAGCGTGCCGGAGCGATGGGCGTACTGTCCCAGTGCTCCTGAATGCGGCGTTCCTGCCGCTCGCGTTCGTGCTGCTTCTGCACGGCCATAGCGGCACGACGTTGCGCGGCCTGCTGCTGCGCCGCCGCAGACATACTGGGGACGACGACCTCAGAAAGCTCCTGCAAGGCGAGCTTGGGATCGGCCAGGAGGCTGAGGGTTGGCGTGAGGTTTTTGCCAAGGCTCCAGGCAGCGTTATCCACCTGGATCAGGGCACACCCCTCTGGGAGGGGGTCGTCAGCAGTGTAGAAGACTTCATCAAACAACTCTGCACCAATGGCGAGCACCACATCCGCCGCGCCCAGGGCACGCCGAATCGCGGTATGCTCTCCCGGTAGCTCGCCACGGTACTGCGGGTGCGTGTTGGGAAAGTTGAACGCGCCAAACAGCACGGTGTTCCACACCTGCGCTCCGAGTCGTTCGGCCACCTGGACCAGTTCCGCTTGCGCCTGTGACGCGGCCACACCGTCGCCACAGATAATCACGGGGTGTTGCGCCTGCGCCAGCAGCGCGGCGGCGGCAGCAATGCCCGCAGGGTCCGGACGGTTGCGGCGATAAGCTGTGTGAGGGCCAGGCAGACGCAAGTCAGCCTGTTGATCAATGACATTACTGGGCAGGGCAATGAAGACGGGTCCACGCGGCGCATCCTGTGCGACCTTGAAGGCACGCGGCACAAGCACCGGGATCTCCTCCACGTGCTGCAACTGCACGGCCCATTTGACGAGGGGTCGCGCCATGGAGACGAGATCGTAGGATAACAGAGGCTCGCGCACCAGCATGCGGCTATCCTGCTGGCCAGCCGTCACGACCAACGGCATCTTGCCCATCGTGGCGTTGTACAACATGCCCAGCGCGTTGCCCAGCCCAGGCGCCACGTGCAGATTGACCACGCCCGTTTTGCCAGAGGCATTGGCGTACATATGCGCTGCCCCCATGGCCACGCCTTCGTGCAGGCACATGATGTACTGCAACTGCGGGTAGTCCTGTAAGATGTCGACAAACCCCAGCTCTGTGGTGCCGGGATTGCCAAAGATATACTGCACGCCTTCGGCCTGAAAAATCTCCATGATAGCCTGGCGGCCAGACATGATCGCCATGGTGGTCCTTCTCCTTCTCGCGCCCTCTCAGGCAGCCTGGGAGGGCGTCAGAACCTCCTCGAGCATCTCCAGGACACGCTCGACGATACCCTCCATCACCTCTACCCGGTTCCCTGACAGGTGCAGCTCACGTTGTAACTCGCGCTCAGGTGTGACCACAGCCGCCCACACGGTCCCGATGGGAAGGCCAGAGCTACCGGCGCCCGGACCAGCCACACCGCTTTCCGCCACGCCTACCTGAGCATGGCTGAGGCGCCGCACGCCTTCGGCCATGGCCTGCACCGCCTCACGATGCACTGAGCCCTGGGCCGTGTACAGGGAGGACGGCATCCCTAAAGTATCGATCTTGGCCGCTCTTGTGTAGGCTACGACGCCGCGTTCGTAGTAGCGCGACGCCCCGGCCACCTTGAGGAGCGCCGCCGAGATAAGCCCTCCAGCCGTCGATTCCGCCACACTCACACGCCAGCTGCGTGCGATCAGGAGTTGTCCAATGCGTTCGGCGCGATCCATAGGCAGTACTCCTTTCTCGTCGAGGGAGATTGGCATGTTTAGAAGTGCTGTGGCGTGGTGAGGGGCGTAGCTGTGCGTTCAAGCATCTGCCGCAGCATATCGCGCACCAGCATGTCGTCGACAATGAGGCTGCATGTCATGCCTTACGCTTTCTGGGGAGTGCACTGTACCAGCACGTATCAGCTCATCAGACCCAGATTTTGTACCATAAGTATACCAACCTATCAACCCGCGCCGCAGCGGGCTTATAAGTATGGACAGAAACGGTGCAACCCTCTTTGGAACGCTTGCTGACCTCCCATGTTGACTCCCCCCTGGTGCCTCCGTACAATC
>JBMDXC010000590.1:0-7618 GCA_048594805.1 Candidatus Entotheonellaceae bacterium
ATGACCGTCTCAATGGGATCAAACTGAATAAGATCGCCGTATTGCATCATGCCGGCCCTCTCTTGCCTGCTCTATCTGCCGCCCATCAGGAGCCAACTTCTGGACACACAATGACAAGGTCTTCGAGTGCATAGCGCCGATACTCTGGATGATCAGGTGTGGCATACGTCAGGTGGCCAGCGGTTACTACTCCGTTCCAGGCAGCAACCACCGTTCGATCCCGTGCCACATCTTGCAGACAGCGGAGCGGATCGAGCTGGAGCGAGACATCAAAAAGTATCTCGAGATTATCCAGCAATACTGCATGCTCATGAGCTGTGCGAATGATGTCTCGCAAAAGTCGCGCTACCTGCAACTGCCTTTGCCGTTGCGTCAGCTCAAGCATACACCGGCTGAGTTCGAGATTCACGTTGATATAATTGTACCCAGTCTGTTGTGCCACTTCTCGCAGCGCAGCCGTTTTTCCTGCTCCCAAGGGAGCCACTACGAGTACCAGTCGATGGTACATATGCATAGCCTGGGGAAATCAGGCGCATGATGCGCGTAGACAACGGCTCAGCCATGATAGGACCCCTTTCCCATAATCATAGAATGTGGTGCTGGGGCCCCATTGTGCATACCTCGCGGCCTGGCACTATGCCAGCTGGCGTAGTTTTTCAAGTATCTCAGTCGGTAATGGCGTAGAGGCCGCAGCGTTGGACCTGGCTTGCTCTGGTGTACGGATACCAGGAATGGTCACGGTGGCATGGGGATTTGAGACACAGAAGCGCATGGCGATTTCAAGCAACGAGAGGCCACTGGTAGCGGCGATGTCTTGAATCTGACGGACTTTGTCAAGCATAGCGGGCAGCCTGTCAGGAGCCAGAATCCGGCTACGGCGGTCGCCTTCGGCAAAGGTCGGATGCTCGCCAAAACGCCCCGAAAGCAGACCACGCATGAGCGGCACACGTGCGATCACGCCGATGCCGGCCGCATGCGCTCTGGCAAACACGTCTGCCGCACTCTGGTTGAGAATATTGTATTCCATCTGCATGACGGATGGCACGCCGCTGGCGACGACATAGTCGCACTCGGGCAGGGTGTTGACCGAGACACCCCAGTGTTTGATTTTGCCCTGCGTTTTGTAGGTTTCGAGCACGTCAAAGCTGTCCCGCGCTTGCATATTTTCCAGCGTCGGATTGTGGAGGAGATAGAGATCAATCGCCCCGATGCCGAGCCGCTGCAGGCTGCCTTCGACACAGCCGCGGATATAGTCCGGCGTGAAATTGCGCACGCCAGTCACCATGTTGTTGCCACCTTTGGTGCATATGAGGATCTGGTCGCGGTCCGGCCGCTCTTTGAGGAAGGCACCAACAACGCGCTCGCTGTGTCCAGCGCCATACGCGTCTGAGGTATCGATAAAATTCATCCCGGCATCGATGGCGGCATGTAAGGCTTGCATACTCACTGCGTCATCCACAGGACCATAGAAACCACCCATGGGCAGGGCACCAAAACCCACAACCGCCACATGGAGTCCGGTACGTCCAAGCGTCCGCTTTTCCATAGCTCTAACCCTTTCTGTGTGTGGAACAGCTCTCAGCGCGTGCGCAGTCGCGGGTCCAGGAGGTCGCGCACGGCGTCACCGAACATGTTCAAGGCGAGCACCACGATACTAATGGCCAGTCCAGGGAAAATAGCCAGATACGGCACTGTCTCCAGGCTACGGCGTCCCTCGCCTCTCAGCATACCACCCCAGGTTGGGGTCGGTGGTGGGATGCCGAAACCCAGGAAGCTCAAGGCGGCTTCGATAATGATGGCATGCCCCAGCCAGACAGAGGCAATAATGAGCATAGGCGCACAGACATTGGGCAAAATATGTCGCAGCACAATGCGCCAGGACGAGGCGCCGGCCGCGCGTGCCGCATCGACATAGGTAGTGCGTTTGATCGACAGCACCATGCTGCGGACCGCGCGCGAGGCGCCAGGGGCAATCACCAGGCCAATCACCAAGATCACATTGAGCAAACTTTGCCCAAACACTGACAGGACCGCCAGCGCCAGGACAATGCCGGGAAAGGCCATAATCGTATCCACGAGGCGCTGCAAGGCCTGGTCAATGCTGCCCTCCCAATAGCCTGACATCAGCCCGATGAGCGTCCCAGCAAGAGTGCCAATAGCGACGGCGAGGAAACCGACGATGAGGGACACCCGTGTTCCGTAGATAATGCGGCTGAGCACATCACGGCCGCGGGTATCGGTGCCCAAGAGAAACGTGGCATCAGGGGGGTGTAAGCGCACGGGCAGGCCGCGCTCATTGAGGTGCAAGCGGTAGGGATCGTAGGGGGCAATGACGGGTGCCAGTACCGCCGTGGCGATGAACCCACAGAGAATCAGCGCGCTCAGGGCCCCAAGTGGTTTGCGGTGTATGAGGATACGCCAGCGTGGCCGCGGGCGCTGACGGGGCTGCAGTGGTGCCGCCGTCTGGCTCTGGAGCTTCTCGCTTTGCATCGTACGTGAGCCTTCCTCTCAGCGATCGCGCAGGCGTGGGTCAAACCAAGCGTAACTCACATCCACAAGCACATTGATCCCGACTGTGACGGTGGCAAAAAACATCACCGCCCCTTGCACCATGGTGTAATCCCGTAGCATGGCAGCATCTAAAGTCAGGCTCCCTACTCCTGGCAGTAAAAAAATGACCTCAACGATCACGGAGCCACCCAGCAGCACTGAAAACTGCTGTCCAATGATCGTCAGCACCGGGATCCAGGCATTTTTCAGCGCATGCTTGAGGATGATGGTGCGCTCACGTAGTCCCTTGGCGCGTGCCGTGCGGACGTAGTCTTCGCGCAGCACTGCGAGAAGGGCCGAGCGCGTCATGCGCATGAGCACTGCCGACAGGCGTGCCCCAATAATCAAGGCTGGAATGCCTAGCTGTTTCAGACACTGCACCGGATCGACCCAGATCGGCTCGAATCCCATGGGCGGCATCCAGTGCCACCAGATGGCCATGAAAGTAATGATCACCGTGGCCAGCCAGAAATCCGGCAACGAGAGGCCGATCATGGCGCACAGCCTTCCTACATAATCTGCCACTGTGTCTTGCCATACAGCTGACATAATACCAACAGGAACAGCCATGAACAGGGCCAGGCATAGCGCTAGAAAGGTCAGGTGAAACGTCAGAGTAACGCGTTTTCCGAGTTCCTCGCTTACTGGTTTGCGGCTGGCCAGAGAACGACCCAGATCACCATGCAGCACTCCCCGCATCCAGGTCCCGTACTGCTGCCAGAAAGGCCGATCGAGCCCGAGTTCCTGACGAGCGCGCGCCAAATCCTGCTTGCTTAAGGCCGCTGCCCGATTAAGCCGCATCATGATGACATCGCCTGGCAGACTCCGCACCAGCGAAAAGATCGTCAGCGACACCAGGAAGAGGACGAGCACGCCTTGCAACGTACGGCGCACGATATACATCCACATAGGGTATCAGGCCCTTACTGTGCACATTGATCAAGCTTCCGCATCATCATAGATACGCCGATGTTCGGCAGGTAAGTCTTCCCGTTCCAGCGGACGTAAGCGTACCATGTGGGCTCCTTTCCAGGTCTCGAGTGCCGCCAGCATCCTACCCTCAGTACCCCACGAGCGCAACTGAAAAAAGGCCGGAACACTTTGCATTCCTGGTGTCTCCGCCCACCGTGAGTCACAAAAATCCTACTTCCTTTTGGCTCCTGTATGCGTTATCGTGAAGGCAAAGGCTACGGTTGAAGGGAGCAGACCTGGGGCAGGGTGTTTCCACACTCCGGAACGGCTGCACACGCGCCACACTGAGCGAACGATGCAAGCAAAATTGGCCGTTCGGCGCCAGGGAAGACGTGTTGCTTCTCAGGGGCGAGGAGCCTGCTGGACGCTCAAGCGGATACCAGCATGAACAGGGACAATTACTTCGCGTTATTCCGCACCATGTTGCATGTCATGTAAAGAGAGGGACAGTCCTATGGACACATTCGCTGACCGCGTGAAAGTCCTGCAGTCAGAATCCGAGCGCATTAAGCAGTACCTGCATGCCTTGCCCCCCGAAGCGTTGAGTAAGCCCAGTGCCTGTACACAGTGGCAGGTGCAGGACGTCATCGCCCACCTGATCGGCGTCGCAGAGACCTATGCCAGCTCCGTGTCGCGCGGCTTGCAGGGGGATACGGGACCGCTGCCGGGGCGTCTCCCGGCTGGTCAGGCCACAGCGGCGCTCTCAGCTGAGAGCATTGCACAGCGCTCGATCGCGGCGCGCCAGACGTTGGGGGATCAGTTACGCACCACCTTCGATGCGGCGAATGATCGCCTGAACAGCCTGCTGGCCGGGCTACAGCCCGAGCAGCGGAATATTCCTTGCTATCATCCCGGCGGCATTGTCAAAGCGCAGAATTTTATGGATCTACGCCTCAAAGAGCTGGCCGTGCACGAGTGGGACATCCGCGCTGCACTTGAGCCCGAGGCGCATGTATCACCGGCATGCCTACCGGCTATTATGACGACGATTTCCGAGTCGATTGCGTCAGGTTCGCTCAGATGGGCCTTCTGGTCAGGGCCGTATCTGACGACTCCGGTGCGCTATCGCTTTGTGGTGACGGGGCTGGGACCCAGCAAGCCGGATATCGTGGTGGAGTGCAACACGCTGCGCATGGAAGATGCCGGGGATGCCACGCCCAGGGTCACCATGCGCTGCGACACAGAGACCTATGTGCTCCTGGTCTACGGGCGCCTCGACCTGGAGGCGGCCCTGGCGTCTGGACGTCTGATGATAGAGGGAGATCGCGAGCTGGCCATCGCGTTTGGCCGGTGGTTCAGGGGCATTTAGTGTGAAGGTCTTTACCGTAGGATACACGTTTGCCTCCCTACGCTCGCGCGACTACCGCCTGTTGTGGCTGGCCCAGCTCAGCACCAGCATGGGCCAGTGGATGGATCAGATGACGCGGGGTTGGCTCATGTACGAGCTTACCGGGTCGGCACTGCAATTGGGGTTGGCCACGGCGCTGCGCGGCTTGCCACTGCTCTTTTTCGGGATTCTTGCCGGCGCCGTGGCTGACCGCTCCAACCGCAAGAGCCAGCTGATTGTGGCGCAAGTGACCAACGCCATCTTAAATGTGATTCTCGCTACTCTGGTCCTGTTGCACCGCGTACAGCCCTGGCACGTGTACGTGACAGGTTTTTTCGCCGGGACAGTGCAGGCGTTTCAGCAACCGGCGCGCCAAACCCTGATCAGTGACATCGTAGGTGCCAGGCATCTCATGAATGCCCTGGCGCTGAACTCCATGGCGCTGAACGTGGCCAGAGCGCTGGGGCCGGCCGCCGCCGGTCTCCTGATTGCCTTTATCGGTGCGCACGGCTCGTACTATACTCAGGCCGCCATGTTCGTGCTGGCAACCCTGTGGACCGTGCAGATGGCCATACCAGCACGCGGCCCGGAGGCGGCAGCGGTGCGTCGCGAGCCATTCCTGCGCAGCATCGCTGCGGGACTTGCCTTTGTGGTGCAGGATCGTGATATCCGCACACTGATGATCCTGGCGCATGGGCCATTGACGCTGGGCATGCCGTATATGAGCCTCATGCCTATTTTCGCGAAGGATGTGCTATACGGCGGGGCGCAACTACAGGGTTTTCTCTTAACAATTATCGGCGTGGGCTCCGTGCTCGGCGCCCTGGGTGTGGCATCCATACAGCGGCGCTACAGCTATGGTTACTCGGTAGTTATGGGGGCGCTGGCCTTCGGCGTTATGCTCTTCGGTTTTGCCTCGGCGCGTACCATCGTGTTGTCTGCCGTCTGTGCCTTTGGTATTGGCGTGTGTGTGGTAGCGTACCAGACCCAGAACCAGACCCTGCTCCAGCTCCTGGCACCCCGCGAGATGCGCGGCAGGGTCATGAGCATTTTTCTCTTGAACCGTGGCCTGGTGCCGCTCGGGACGTTCGTGGGCGGTGTCCTTGCTGAGCACCTCGGTGGTCCCCTGGCGCTGCAGATCATGAGCCTGGCAGTGCTCGGCGTGGTCGTATTGGTGAGCTTGCTAACACCACGTTTCCTCAAGCTGCGCATCGAATTTCAGGACCGTGTGCCAACACGGTGAGCACCTGTATGTCGGGTGCGTTGACAGGTGGCGGTGGATGCCGTACGATGCCGCTATCGTATCATTGTTTTTCCTCTGAATCCGCGGCAGACCACGGACGTGATGGATTATGCGTGAGACGCAGCAATACGTTGTAATGCATTACGGTGAAGTCAGCATCAAGGGCAAAAATCGCCCGATATTTCTGCGCCGCCTGGTCAGGAACGTACAGCAGGCGCTGGCTGACCTGGGTGACATTACCGTCGAGATGCTGTCGGGGCGCTTACTCGTCGCAGTGCCGATGGAGGTCCCCTGGGCCATCCTTGAGGAACGCCTACGCAGTATCTTCGGCCTGGCCAATTTCGCCCGCTGTGCCGAGGCACCGCACGATCTTGAGGCAATCAAGCAGACCGTGGGCCAGGTTCTGCACGGTCGCACCTTTGCCAGTTTTCGCATTACGGCGCGCCGGGCTTTTAAGGAATTACCGTTTCACTCGCTGGAGCTCCAGCAGGTGCTCGGGGCCCACGTCCTGGCCACGCATCAGACGCGCGTGGCGCTTGATGACCCTGAACTCACCGTGTACGTCGATATCGTCCCACGGCGCGCTCTGGTGTATGTCGAAAAGCTCCCTGGCGCAGGAGGGCTCCCGGTCGGCATCAGCGGTGTTGTGCTAAGCCTGCTGTCAGGGGGCATCGATTCGCCCGTAGCAGCCTACCGCATGATGAAACGCGGCTGTCGGGTCGATTTCGTGCATTTTCACAGCTATCCCTTTCTGGACCGTATGTCACAGCAGAAAGCGCGCCAGTTGGCGCAGCGGCTGACGCGTCATCAGTACGCTGCGCGCCTGTTCCTGGTGCCATTTGGCGACATCCAGCAGCAGATCGTGGGCGTGGCGCCAGCGCCCTATCGGGTAGTGTTGTACCGCCGCTACATGCTGCGCATAGCGCTGGCATTGGCGCAACAAACCGGGGCTGAAGCGCTGGTGACCGGTGAATCCCTGGGACAGGTGGCTTCGCAGACGTTGCAAAACCTGCGCGTCATCGAAGCGGTCAGTGATCTGCCCGTGCTGCGCCCCTTGATTGGTATGGACAAGGCGGAGATCATGCGGACTGCAGCGGACATTGGCACCTACTCGATCTCTATCCAGCCGGATCAAGACTGCTGTACGCTGTTCGTGCCGCGGCACCCTGCCACACGCACCACACTTGCCGACATCCAGGCCGCTGAACAAGCGCTCGATACCGCCGCATTAGTGCAGATGGCCCTGGATGGCGTGCAGACCGTGGAGTTGCACTTTCCCGACGCCAAGGCGCTGGGCGCTACGGCAGGCGAGGCGTGATCACTTTAGGCAAAGCAGCGTATCACGTGCAGCTCTTCACCCTCGAAGCAGTAGTGGCGGAAGTCCGAGACGCAGATGTGCGGGCGCAGACAGAGCGCGCGCGCATCCGTACAATAGCCGCGAGGCACATCGAGGTATATGGCGGCCTGCAAGTGCTCTAAAGCGCGCCAGCGCCGCGCCGCCGCCTCGAGGTCATGTAAACTCTCCA
>JBMDXC010000591.1:0-8188 GCA_048594805.1 Candidatus Entotheonellaceae bacterium
TTTTTTCGTTTTTCTCTGCTGCTAAAATTGGCGGGGGGGTTTTAAGCCGCGGCCAGCGGGTGCCCCCTCTGCACGCCACTTACTGGCGCGGAGGTGAGGGCTGCCAGACCCTACCTATTGAGCCACGTCCTAGCCTCGTACACTAGTCCTTGTCCTTGTGGTCCATTTCGACCTTCTTCGTGGGAACACAGAGGAGTTTCAGCTGGCCCACGAGCACTTTCTGGCCTTCTCTGTCCTTGTAGTGCTTCCCGTCTTTCTTATCCTTCTCGTCGGTAAATTGGTTGAACAGCTGCACCCGTTCTTCATCGGAGTCGCACTGGGTCACTTTGTGGCCATCTTTGTCATAGCGGTCAATACACTTGACCTCGTAGCACGCGAGGTGATCATAGTCATTCTTATCGTAGTCCTTATCGTGGTCCTTGTCATACTGGCTGTCATCTGCCTGGGCTGGCGCTATCCACGTCCCTGCGCCCCCCAACATGTTCCAGCCACCGAGGAACGTCACCGTGAGCAGTACCAGAAGCGCTACTTGGACCTGCCGTGCATAGGAAGCATTCATAATAATTCTCCTTGGGTCTTATCAGTTGCTTTCACCATAGTCTCCCGAGAGCATTTCCCGGAGACTTGCCTCGGACCTCAGGGTCTGGCAGCCCGTACACCCGTGACAGATGTGATCACCGCGTCGGCTCCTGTCGGCCACCCAGCATGTGGAGCGGCAGTCCGGTCGGTGCTTTGACTTGCGGCATCGGCTGCTGGGGTGGCCGACGCCCTGAGCAAGACCTCTGCTAGCAGCACGCGAGGCCGAAGCTGCTCCTCTCGAAAGAGGCAACGAAAGCATGCCGCGCCAGCCACGCTGACCCGGGTAGGGTCTACATACACCTTTCGTGCCCAGATGTAGGCGATTCATAGATAAAATTCAGGTACAAACCCCAGCGTAGAACTCTCAGTGGATTTTGTCAACTTCTATTTGCACACTCTCCTTGCCTTGAGCCCTCCAGTGACACTTCCTACGAACGTGCTTTATAATTGGAGGGTTGACGGCTTATGGCCAAAACCCCTTTGACGTTTCCGTTGGACGGTGTCGCCCAGATTGCAGGCAGGTTGCCGAGGAACACCCCATGACAATGCAGCGCCATCACGATACGGACGTGCGCTGTGCAGCGTAACAATCTGCTGCACAATCGTCTCTTTTGTCGCTTTCTGCACTGGCTTTTTTCTGCGACGGCAGGGCAAGAAATTGGTCGATGACCTGGTTCTGCTTGTCCTCTGGCAGCGCTTTGACAGGGATGGTCACCTTAACGGAAACAACGATGCATTCGTACAATGAAAATAGCACTCGTGCTCGTTTTCCTCGGTCACGAGCCGCGGTCTTTTCGCCCCCTGCACATCCTCAGATGACCTCGTGAGGAAGGCGTCTATCAGCCATGTTCGCTTCAGTTGACCACACCCTCGCCAGAGGCACAACCATGCAGGGTTGGTGACGACTCTCTCTCCGGCTCGCCCAAGGGTGCTGTATGGCTCGTGGACGCACAACCGCCCTCACTATTCGCCTCACGCTTTCTGAACGCCGGACGCTCCTCGCGTGGCAACGGGCCACGACCATCCCGGCGGGCCTGGCGCGCCGGGGCCGGATTCTCTTACTCCGGGCGGACGGCATGCCGATCACCGCCATTGCGCGGACAGTGGGCCTGAGCCGTCAGCAGGTCTATAAATGGATAGGCCGGTTTGTGCAAGAGGGGCTGAAGGGGCTGCATGCGAAACCCGGCCATGGCCGCCGCCGCAGGCCGCTGCCGCCTTCCGGGAGCGAGCACCACCTCAACCAGGATGCAGGTTAACGAGCAGCTACTCCAAAATTTGAGGCGAAAAGGCAGGGAGCTTCGCACCACAGCAATGGCTGCATAGCGGTCACCCTTGGTGGCTATTCCGCCTCAAACTTCGAGGGCTCTGCTAACGCGCTCAGGCAGGGGAGACTGGCCTGGAGGACGGGTCATCACACTCCTCACGGCTTCTTGGCGTGCAAGTTCCGATAATCCGGCTTCCCGGAACCACCTCCATCAAACTCCGCCTAGACAGCCGCCGGAACTAATACTATGTAAGGACATAAAAGCCCTGTTACCAGAGCCAAATATTTACACTTCAGAGAGTTAGCAGTGGTGTATATATTAAACGTCCCTTATCGCTATACAAATAGTGGTGGGAGAAATACCCGTTTTTCTTTGCCTGTTTGTGTGTAAAATAACTGTTTAGATGGGTTTTCCCTAACAGGGAGTATCACATAAGGATAGTTTTCGAGATAGCACTTTCTGCCTTCATTGCGGGGTGTGGGTTGTTGACTGGCTGTCGCCTCGGGCATATAACGGCTCCATCATGGTACCCTTCGAACGCTGATACGGGGCATGGGGCAAAACTCCCTAAAAACCCTGCCAGTATGGGCTTATAAGGGCAAAATGACATGTGCATCAATGGTGCGGCGCCAAGGGCGCAAAACTCTCAACAGGAGCCTTGCCCCATGCTTCCGTAATACTCGCAGTGTCCAACGAGTGTTGCAGAGACGCGAGGGCAGGTATTGAGAGAGAATGGCTGCGACTGACGCTAGCGCTCCACAGCCGTATGTGATCACGGGGTCTGCAGCGTGTGGCTGATCCTTCTCCCACGACTTTTCTGCTGACCTCCCCGATGTTTTGTGATAGAGATGGGCTCACGAGGCAAGAGGAGACCGCATCGTGAGCGATGGGCTTGATCCTGCACCCCTTCCAGAGGGCCTGGGTATACCAGCCGAAGATTGGTACCAGACCCCTGTGCGTGTGCGTCTAGTGATGCGCACCCTTCTCAAACGCCTGGAAACGCTCGAAGCGCGAGGGCATCAGAACTCCTCGAACTCCAGTCGGCCACCGTCCACCGATGCGCCCTCGACCAAACGCCAACGACGGATACCAGCGACCGAGCGGCGGAAGCCGGGCGGCAAACCTGGTCATCCCGGCCATCCTCCAGTACGCTTGGAACCTACCGCAACCATAGCGCTCTTTCCCGAGGGATGTTCCTGCGGCCATCGGGAATTTGTGGAGCTGACGCCATACCACACCCATCAGGTGATTGAGCTGCCTGTCATGCGTCCCGACGTGACGCACTGGCTCCTCCATCAAGGGCAATGTTTGTCCTGCGGCACGCTGTGCAAAGCGACCATCCCTCCCGACCAGATCAGTGGCTATGGCCCACGGTTGACAGGCTTCGTGGGTGAGCTGGCGGGCATCGTTGGGGCGAGCCGCAGTGCGGTACAAGACCTGTGTACGTCAGTCTTTGGGATACCGCTGAGCACGGGGGCCATCCAGAAGATGATCGATCGCGTCTCCGAGGCGATCGTGCCCCATTACACGGCCATTGGCGAGGTCGCTCGCACCACCCTCGTCAACTACATTGACGAGACGTCGTGGCTTATGCACGGTGATCGGCACTGGCTGTGGGTCATGGCAAACCCGGCAGTGGCCTACTTTCAGATACACGCGCATCGGTCCAAGACCGCGTTTGCGCAGCTCATTGGCGACTGGATGGGTATCCTGGTCAGTGATGGCTATCGTGTCTATCAGTACTGGGAAGGCCTCCGGCAGAGCTGCTTGGCGCATCTGATCCGTGCAGCCCAAGGACTGGCAGAGAGTGTTGAGGCAGGTATGGCGCGTTTCGGGAGGCAGGTGCACGCCGAGCTCCAACGGCTGTGTCATATGGGAACGGAACGCCCCACTGTGGGGCAGTGGCGGGTGTGGTATGCGCGCTTCCGCTCACTAGTCAACCAACACACAGCCCGGGAGGACAAAGCCGGGACGTTTGCTCGGCGCTTAGAGAGGGAAGGGGAGTCATTGTGGGTGTTTCTGGACGTCCAGGGGGTGGAAGCGACGAATAACATTGCCGAGCGCGCCCACCGCTTCGGCGTCTTATGGCGCAAACGCAGCCAAGGGACCCATAGTGAGAAGGGGAATCGCTGGGTGGAGCGGATCCTATCACTGCGTCACACCTGTCGTATCCGAGGGCGTCCGACGTTTCCGATACTCGTCGAGGCGGTTTCTTGTCTGTGGAAAGGCAAAAGCCCTGATCTGTCCTGGATCACCCAGCAGGAGGCCCTGCCTGTGCCCTCAGCCCCGTGATCAGATACCCACAGCCTGCAGGACGCGGCCGGCGTCCACATGTGTGCCGCCTTGTTCCCCTCCCGCCAGTCCCTGAAAGTCGCCGCGCAACACTTTGAGGGCATAGCGCTCATAGTCAATTTCCGTCTGCGTCCGGAAGCCTAGGCGACGAAACACCGGCACCGGAGGGCACCATCCCTGCACGGCATGTTGTAGCAAAAAGCCCGCCACCACTGCCGGGAAGAGAAACCATCGCCGGTCTACCGTGGCACCCAGCGTCAGGCCGATTAAGGAGGCTGTCGCGGCATTGGCCTCCAGGGTACGTTCAATATCCCACTCGCGGTCGAGCTCCGCCAGACGGCGATTGATCGCCGCTACACCACCGGCCGCCGTCCGCGTGACGTTCTCTTCGATTTGACGGCATATCTCGGCATTGACATGTCTAGCCGTGTGGCGCATCACACGGGTGGTTGTCTCAGGGCTCATGCGACCTTCTCCTTCTGGCTCCAGAGCGGGAGCGGGCTTCGTTTAGTGGGAACGGGCTACGGGTGCAGAGCGCAGGGCTGGTGTTTCCTGCCGTCCGGACCGCAGGAGCCGCCATCCTCCCAGCAGCATCAGCGCCCCCCACACGAGGAAACCGATATCCCAATAGATCCACTGGTCAGGCGGTACAGTTTCATTGACATGGTGAATGCCGAAAAGCTGATGGTCAATGAAGCCTTCGACCACATTAAACAGGCCAAAGCCCATCAAGAGCGTCCCGCCCAGCAGCTTGCCAGACCAGCGGACATGGGTCCGATGCGCCGCCCGCCACAGGATGAGGAGGCCGAGCACGACAAAAATATACGTGCTCAGGTGAAAGAGACCGTCCCACAGCGTATTGACCTCGAGGTTATGCACACTGTCGGCAGGATACCCGGCACTGGTGAGCATGTGGTGCCACTGGAGCACCTGATGCAATAGAATCCCGTCGAAAAAGCCTCCCAGGCCCAGTCCGAAGAGAATACCGGCGGAGACCGGAAAGTCTCGCTCCGCGCGTGCGTTGTGATCCATACGCACTTCCTTCACAGGCCTTTGGGCCGCCCGGGACGACAGCGGCGCCTTGACCGTACTACATTGCTTCTACTGCGCTGTGGCAGCAAAAAACATGCCGTATGGCCCAATGGCTTCACCCCAGTGTGTAGCAGTGCCGAAATATCAGAAGTCCGCTCTTGGCAAGGACTATCTTAAGAGGATCATCCGGCTGAGACCTCTCAATATGAGTCGGTCTGCCTACGTACTGTGTCACAATGACCAAACTATCTCCCCTTTCCATGATCATCTGTATTGGCGGTAGCCCTCCCTGGTGTAATTTGCCGGCGGACTAGACATAAGGAGCTAAATGGTCTACTGTAGGGTAGTACACTCTATGTCGTTGCTGTCGTTTTTTGGCTGTTCAGATACGCTACCATTGGCCAACATGAGGGATGACTGCAAATACCTCAAACAGAGCTGGAGCAAATTTCTCCAGCGTGTCAAGTACACAGAGTCATGGCACGGGGGCAGAGCAGCACGGCTCACCCGGGCTGCGCCTAACAAAAGTGAGAGCCGACTGACACTTGGTATTCTTAGACCTTTAGTCTAGTCGTGTCTCGAAAACCCCCCTTCAAAATCAAAGTCTCATCCGTGCCAGCGTTGACGAGTAAGTGAGACAAAATGCTGGTTCTCAGAGGCCTCTCTAATTCGGTGCGCTTTTCCCCTGCGTCTGCTTCTGCCAGGCGCTGTGCCATAACTCCCGTTCAGAGAGGTCTTCAAACGCCGCGCACAAGGCGCAAATCGGCGTCGTATTATCCCTCCGGCTGACAAATGCCCCGGAGTGGATTTCGTCCCCACACAGGGAACACAATTTAATTCGCTGCATAAGTTTATAACCGGATCATACCCACACGTGTCTGAAAAGTCAGTCAGGGAGATTACCAAACCCTGCTGCAAAGGTCAGGGCAGGTTTATAACGCCGTCTCAGCCATCTCAGCGCACAAATTGGTCTTGGCCAGGTGAATGTACTTCAGGGTGGTCTCTTTCTTTTTGTGCCCCATCAGCTCCTGCAACGCCGCCAGGCTCATGTGCTTATCGGCTTTGTGCGCCCCGAAGGTGTGCCGGAGGGTATGGACGCTGACCTTTTTGCGAATCCCCGCCTTCTTGACGTACTTGGCCACCAGGTACTTGACCGTGGAGACGTTCATCGACGTGCCGTTTTTGGCGAGAAAAAAGGTGTCATCGTCGACAATCAGCTCGGTGGTGCGGTAGCGGCGGTAGTTGCGAAGCGCTTTGACGGCCTCATCCACCAAAGGTATCTGCCGATCCTTTTTGCCCTTGCCCTGCCGGATGGTCAGGATCCGGTGCTCAACATCAATATCGTCAACCTGTAAGTTGACCAGTTCACTAAGCCGAATACCGGTTTGCAGAAAGGTCTGGATAATCGCGTAATCGCGGATATGGTCAGAGGCCTCATATAACAGGGCTTTGTACTGCTCCTTGTATAAAATATTGGGCTCTTTCTCCTCGCGCCTAGCGCCCTTGACCGTATTGGCAGGGTTCGCCGCGAGGATTTTATTTTCCTCTAAAAAGGTAAAGAACTTGCGGATGGCCGCCAATTTCCGAACGCGCGTCACCCCGGTCCGTCGCTGGGCGGCCAAATACTGCATAAAGCCTACAATATCCGCGCGGTCAAAGCGCGCCGGGCTGTCCCAATCGACGCGATTCTTATCAACAAACTGAAGAAACTGCGCAAGATCATCCCCATACGCCCGAAGCGTCTTGGGCGAGAAGTTCTGCCCTTCCAGGGCTCGTAGGAATATTTGCAGTGCTTGTGTCGTGCTCATGTCTATCATAGGTCTATGATACGCCGCTCCCCCGCTGTGACAAACCCCCAAAACAGGCGGGAAATCTATTGGCTATAAACAATCAAGATCCCATTATAAGCCAAGAAGTGGCCGGACACCAGAGCCTTGGCGCCCGGCGGGCATTGGCCATAATGCCGGGTTATAGCCAATGGGGAACATACCCAGAAGAGGGCAGGAGGTGATACTGTCCATGGGACAACCCTCAGCGGTGTTGGCTTACAACTTGTTGGAAACAAAGCACCTTCATGGGGTATTATCCGCAAGTCTGCATGCATACTCACTGAAATCACGATACGGAAAAGTCAGTTGACTACATTGTGCAAGGGCAGATTGGGGGGATGGAATTACATAGTGCCACTACTGGATTTGGATTGCATCGACTTTGATGGCGATAAGTGATGCCCATTCTGCGCCTCCGTTATACGTACTGCAAGATAGGACGACGATTTCTATTTCCTCCACGGTCAATGTTGTTTGCAGCGCCATAACTTCATTCCGATAAAACTCTCCGTACGATTCGGCAAAATCAATTATCACATTTACATCTCGAACTAGCTTGGCACTCATGTGTTGTGGGTCGGAGTCCCTATTGGCAACACAAACTTTTCCAAAGATGGCCCAATTTCCACGTCTGAGTTCCAATTTCAGCAACATAGTATCATTGAAATTGTGGAGTGCTACAGGCCCTCTATTTGTCGTGCTAACTGCAAGTTCACCACCCATGACAAAGCTCCAAAGAAAGTATTCATGATCTGACATTTGATGGCTAGTCTACGCCTGAAAAATCAAAAAACAAGGTGTTGACTTTTCCGTTGTGCTGCTTCGACCAAATTTCATGCTGGCTTCAGAGAAGTACACCATGAAAGCGCGTAAAAATCAATGGCTTTGAGCCTGCTACCTCCCCCTGCTATCCCTTGTGGAGCCACGAACCAGGGCACACACTATGGTGTCTGGGGGGCAGACACCTTCGCCGCGACCTGCCATGGGACGATCCCCTAGAGATGTAGGTTTACAAACTCTTGATAACAAAGTGCTTTCATGAGGTATCATCGGGAAATCAGTGCCCATACTTGCTGAACTCACAATACAGAAAAGTCACCCATTAGAAGGCTCCCGTCAAGAGGCAACACCCCTCCCATCCACAACTTTTGACATTTTTTCCCGTTGTGTTCTGCTCGGCACACTCCACCC
>JBMDXC010000592.1:0-1784 GCA_048594805.1 Candidatus Entotheonellaceae bacterium
CAGTGGCTGGGCGGCCAGTGTGAGGTTTTTGTGGAGGAAGCAGGGGTTGTAACCGCTCCCATTGTCTATGGGTGAGGTCATGTCTATTCATCCCAGGAAAGATACAACTCGGAACAGAGTTTGCAAACACGCCCTAGTCATTAGTTTCGCGCTTTTCACTCAAGTGGAGTGTTCGTTCTATGAAGTGCCACGGCAACCTCAGCTCCGGTAAGATGAGTCATCCGCCAAGACAAACTCGCTTGCCAGAGGACATTGCCGTGGACACCTTTCTCCATTCGTCTTTTGGTGCTTTTGTAACTATGCTGTTCCGCGATCTCTTTACCGCCCCGTCGTGGCACACCTTCACCTACTGGGCCTGCGGCTGGGCTTTGGCCAGTGACCGCCATACCATTACCACCTATGTGTGGCTGACCGGGGCAGCGACCGTGAAGCATTTTTCCCGCTTCTATGTTTTCCTTGGGTGTCCCCTCTATCACAAACGCTGGCACCTCTGGGGTGCCGTCATCCGCTTGGCCGCGCCGTTGGTCCCCGCAGGCGAGGTCATCCGGGTCAGCTTCGACGATACGACCAAGAAAAAAGCCGGCCTCCATATCGACGGGCTCGCCCGCTATCGCAATGGCGCAGGCTCCGCCCGGCAAGAATACCGCACCCTGCGGGGCGTGAACTTCGTGCTGGGCATCATGCATATCCCCCGCACCCGGTGGCCCGGCCACTCCCTCAGCGTCCCCATAGGATGCGAACTCTATCTCAAAGCACCACAAGCCCAGACCCTCCACGTGCCGTATCAGTCCCGCAGTCAGTTGGCCCGTGCGATCCTGGACTTCGTGGCGGAGCAGTTACCCGGGCGGTCCATCCGGAGCTTGGCTGACGGTCGCTATGCCACCAAGGACTATGTCAGGCAGTTGCCCAAGGCCGTCCATGTCGTGGGACGTTGCCCGATCAACGCCAAGCTCTATGAGTTGCCGCCTGTCCCCGCTCCCCAGCGTCGCGGTGCTCCCCGCAAAAAAGGCGCGCTGATTGGCTCGCCCACAACCTTGGCGCAGACCACGCAAGGGTGGGTGCCCCACCCGAGCGAAGCGGGTGCCGAGATCCAAGCCTGGTGTGGCCTGTGGCACGCGGTGTTGCCGGGACGCCTCGTGCAGGTCGTGGTGCTGCGACGTCAGGGCAAACCCGCCACCACACAGCGGGGCCAAAGAAAACCACCCCCAGCCATTGAAGCCTTTTTCAGCACTGATCTGACGTTGAGCGCTGACGAGATCGTGCGCGAGTATGGCCACCGCTGGGCCGTGGAAATTACGATCCGTGACAGTAACGCCTTCGCCGGGCTGGGGCAAGACCAGTGTCGCAAGCGGCAACGCATCGTCGGCGCCAACACGTTGCGTTTGGTCCTGGCGGCGGCCCGCACGCTGTGGTTCATTGCCTACGTGGATCGTGGCACGGGTGTGCCGCTGTGCCGCTACCGGCCCTGGTACCGACAGAAAGTGGCACCCAGCCAACTCGAGGTCACGGAGGCCTGTCGGGAGGCCCTCGCTGAGGCTGGTGTTTTTCCCATACCACGGTTCACCCCAGAGCTGGCCGAAAATGACGAGGAGCCTGAACATGCTCTACCTCTCGCAGCGTAGGGCGCGAAACTAATGACTAATAGGAGCCGTAAAGAAATAACTGGCCGTTTTCTACGATCTCTGCTGGCGCGGTTTGAGGGCATAGTTCCAATCCTTGCCATGAAACTTCGCTGGCGAGAGATTCAGGCGCTTCATATCCTCAGTACTGACCTTAATACCGGT
>JBMDXC010000593.1:0-2251 GCA_048594805.1 Candidatus Entotheonellaceae bacterium
GGCATGAGTTCAGGAAGGGGAATACGGGATACATAGCTCTCGTTAAGCTGGATCTTTGCACTAATCGACCGCACAATCATGCTCGAAAATCGGCAGTTAACCGCTACGGCACCGCCTTTTAGATCGTTGTTGAAGAAGACAGCCGAGGCCAAGTGTGAAAATACAGTCCCTCTATCCAGTGCGCGGAGACCCAAGCTTCCCCGAGCCATGTACGAATATGTATAGCCAGACTTGAAGAAGTAATCCTCATTGTAAATTCGCTTACCAGCATTCCCGTATCGTTCGATAGTTACCACTTTCATGCGAATACCATTGGTTGCCCAGTCCACAGCCCAGAAATGATGTCTGAACCACTTGCTATAGCCACCCCCCTTCTCAAACGGTACCCACCGCCGACTGGCCATGGGGGAACTCCACTCCCTGGGTGGCACTTCCCATGTGAAGCGCACGAATCGAGAGTCATTAGCCGTTGCTAGGCCTTGGAGAACATCAGCCACATGCCCGAGCTGTCGTCCTGCGAAAAGTTCGAAAAATCGCTCACGCAGCCAGTAACAAAGCGGTGCTTGTGGGATGGACAGGAAACGCCCTTGCTCTGGACGTGAAATGACTGGCACTCTTCTCTGAACTGCCTGGCGAAGCAGACTCGCCTTTTCTTCCGCGCCTTTCGGTCCGATGAGGCGTGCCGCCCACAAGCGGTGCTCTGGGGCTGGCGATGCCTGGGTAAGCACAAACAGTGCGACGAAGGCACCAGCCGCCGCCGACTCCTCGAAGCCGTGCTCTCCGAGGTGAGCCAGGAACTCGATAGTCTGCTGCTCTAGCACACCCTTCCGCAGTTCAGTAAAAGAGCGCAGAAACATCCACGACTGCTGCGTCAGCATCGCCACCTTCCCACCGTGCTCTGCGAGTTGCAGGCAACGTTGGATGAAGGCAGCATAGAGGTCACGCTTACCCTGGGGGTAGTGTCGCTGCACGTAGGTCTTCAGCGGCGGCCCCATGTTCTTCGAGCCCATGTAAGGTGGATTAGCAGCCACCACATCATAGCGTCGAGATAGCAATTCGATAAGGTCCAGTCCCTTCTCGGCCTGGGTGCCGAAGATAGCTATCGACAGGTCCTTTGCATCGGCCTCTTGCTGAAACTGCCGGTGCAGACGGTTGAGCACCGCTGGTTTCCAGTCTTCCCAAGGAGGCAACATGTCCAGGCTTAGCTGGCCCTGGGTCGGAGGCACTCGCAGCCCGAGGAGCGGCAGCATACTGATCTGCTCCGGTCCATCCTTCGCACGGCGAGCCTCTTGCTTCCGTAACTCCTGGAGTGCTCGGTCGAGCTGTTCCTCGATCTGGAGCAGGCTGCCGACCTCACCCACGTTCTCAAGTCCCTCAAAAATAGACTCCAGCACGTCATGCAGTGGCCTGTCCTCAGGATGTGCCTGCAAATATCGTCGCACGGCGTCAGGAGGCACCGAGGCATTGGCAGCTACCAGATTTACGCGTTGGGGCGTAAAGTGTGGCGCCCGCTCCTTGGCTTTGAGATAGAGCGAGATAGCGGCAATCTGGACGGAACGCTCGTCAATATCGATGCCGTAGAGATTGCGCTCCAGAATGCTACGGCAGATCTCGGCTGGATCAGTGATGCGTCCCTCTTCTTGATACATGTCCCACAGCAGATCAAAGGCATAGACGAGAAAGTGACCACTGCCACAGGCAGGATCGAGAAAAGTGAGATCGGTTACGGGCCGTGGCTCGCGAGGGCACCGCTCGGCATCACGGACAAAGTAGGGCCACTGTTCAGGAAGCCGAGAGTCCGGATGCGTCTCCGTCCACAGAGCCCCAAGCGAATTTTCGACCAAAAAGCGAACCATGTAGTCTTCGGTATAGATACAGGTCGCCGGGATAATGTCTGTCCCTTCGATCTTCGTCCCTCTGGCGGCTGCCTCGAAGACACGGTCTTTCTCTTCAGTGTTCCAGTATTGATAGATCCAGCCAAGCAGGTCAGGCTCACGGAACACGTCATCGCTCAGGCCATCGGCGATGTCGCTCGCGCTCCGCGTCAGGCTTACTCTTTCACCCGAGAGGGCACGAACACATTTCTGGAGCGCATCGGGTGAGGGAGTGACGAGGGTCAACGGGGAGTCAGGGTCAAAGAGCAATGGCAGCTCCTGCGCTGCCTCGGCGCAGACCTCACGCAGAAAGGCGGCGAGCCCACCATCCTCGACCTGGCACAGCTCCGGGTATTGCCGGCAGAAACGATCGTGGC
>JBMDXC010000594.1:0-8268 GCA_048594805.1 Candidatus Entotheonellaceae bacterium
CCCCACATCATCGCGTATGCTTGTGCTGCTGGGGCTGTGGGGGCAGTCCCATTGCCCATCGCCGATCTGCCGATTATTAGTGCGTTGCAACTGAAAATGCTGCATACGATCGCTGCCATCTATCGCCAACCACTGCGCCTAAAGACATTTCTCGAACTGGCGAGTACGGTTGGATTGGGGATGCTCTTCCGCCAGGGTACACGCAGTCTGCTCAAAGTCATCCCTGGGTTTGGCTCTGCCGTGTCAGGTCTCTATGCTGGGGCAATGACCTATGCGCTCGGTTGCGCCCTCTGCTTCTATTATCAGATCATCTTCGACGGCCATCTGCCACAACCCGAACAACTCAAGGCGTTTTACCAGGAGAAACTCGCCGAGGGCATGCAACTCTTGCGCAAGCGAGAGGCTGGTAGTCAGCCTCCAGAAGCCATGGAGCGGTCTCCAGAATGAACTCGACGCAGTCGCACAGCCGCCGTTCGCACCCTGTCAGCCGCACGCCACCGGGACAGCGCTGGCGGCTGTGGGTGCTTGGTGCCTGTCTGGGTCTCCCGCTGTTGGTATTTGGGGTGACCGGGGCGCTGTGGCTCTATGAACATCATTGGCTCAAGTGGGTCGGACTGGCATTTTTGTGTGGTGAGGCGCTACTCCTCTGGTTAGTACGGCGCTGGAGCCGTACAGACGATGCGTTACTGCCGCAACCATCTGCCGTCGTGCCGCCCACGTTTGCACCACGCGACGAGGCAGCATGGACGCTGGTGCAGGCATACCTGGACCG
This sequence comes from Candidatus Entotheonellaceae bacterium, assembly GCA_048594805.1. GTDB lineage: Bacteria > Tectomicrobia > Entotheonellia > Entotheonellales > Entotheonellaceae > SXND01. Next base: position 773 of record JBMDXC010000594.1, read on the forward strand.
CATTGAGCGCGGCGAAATACTCTTTGAGGGGGTCGAGCAGTTCCTGTCACTTGGCCGAGAGATTCTGGAGCGCATAGCCGCATACTATAATCCGGGCAAGCGGGAGCCGCTTTTAGCCATACCATTGCCGCTGTTGTTTCGTGCTCTGGAGGAAACGGCGCATGATTTAGCGCAGGCGACCGCGGCGCTGCCGCTGGCCCATCGCATCACCATTGGAGATGCCATGCGTGGCTATCGTCTGCACCAAAAAATGCTGCCGGCGTACCGTATCTACCGGTTACTATATCCACTCTTCAACTGGCAAAATGCGCTTTTTCAACGCCTGGTCACCGACCGACTCTTCGATCTCACCAAGCAGACTCTCAATCAATGGCTCCTCAAGTGGTATGTGGATCGGGTGGGGTATCATGCCATTGAATTGTATAGCGGCAAGCTACTCCTCACCCAACAGTTTGACCTGTCTACGCCGCCGCTGTTTTCCAAAGCTGCCAAGAAACCAGCGTCATCGCAGACCAGTACCGCCGAACCGCTGCGTATCCTGATCCTAGGGCAACTGAAAGCGGGCAAGTCCAGTCTTGTCAATGCTCTCTTTGGCACCACGCCGGCTGCCACCGATGTGTTGCCCATGACGGCACGCGTAACCTCTTACGTCCTGGACCGCCCGGAGCTAGGAGGCACGGTCATCATCTCTGACATGGGCGGGTACGAAGATCCCAACGTACCCAGGGAGCGGCTTGAAGCCGCATTGGCTGAGACCCAGCGTGCCGATCTCCTCTTCTTAGTGCTCTCAGCGGTCAACGTCGCGCGCGAGCCAGACCGCCGCTTGTTGTCCCAACTCCGCGACTATTTTGCCACACAGCCAGCATTACGCCCTCCTCCTGTGGTGGTCGTGCTGACTCATATTGATGTGCTCCGTCCGCGCCGTGAGTGGACCCCGCCGTACAACATTGTCAGTCCCGACTCAGCCAAAGCCCGTGCGATCCGCGGCGCCTTACATGCCGTATGCACAGATCTGCATCTGCCCCCGGAACTGATCGTGCCAGTCTGTCTGCTGCCTGAACGACTCTACAATGTTGAAGAGGCCCTGGTGCCCCTCCTGGTCCAGGTGCTGCCGGACGCTAAGCGCACGCTGTTGCTCCGTAGCCTCAAGATGCTGCGCCAGCAAGAGGCCTGGGAACTGCTAGGGCGCCAAGCACGCACCGCTGGACGGATGCTATGGCAATTCAGCGGGGAGGTGTTGAAAAAGGCGCTGGAGCGTGCGCTGACTCAGGGAAGTATATAAACGTGTCCCTGGGTTTGCCTACCATCGCCAACAGGAGATTTGGAGTATTGCCCTGGGACCATGCCCTTGGTTATCAGCCGCCTTGCGTGTACACTACCCGCACAGCCCGGTCAGAGCAATGACACCAGGGTGGAGAGGAGTGAGCCATGTTTAAAATTGGCATTGATGTCGGTGGTACGTTCACAGATTTTGTGGTCGTGCGTAGCAATGAAACACCGCGCTATTTCAAGACCCACTCGACGCCCGGCGATCCGTCTGAGGGCGTGCTCACCGGCTTGCGGGAAGTGGCCGCGGCGTACGACTGCACGCCTGAGGAGCTGTTGGCGCGCACAGAGCTGCTCATCCATGGCACGACAGTAGCCACGAATACGCTCATTGAACGCAAAGGCGCCAAGGTCGGATTGCTTACCACTGCCGGTTTTCGCGATCTACTCGAAATGCGCGAGGGCATGAAAGAGGATCGCTACAACCTGCGCATGCCTCCGGTAGAGCCGCTCGTACCGCGTTACCTACGGCTGAGTGTGCCAGAGCGCATACGCTGGAACGGCGATGTGGCAACGCCTCTCGACGAGGCTGCAGTGGCGCAGGCGCTCACAGCGCTGGAGCAGGAAGGGGTGGAGGCCCTGGCAGTCTGTCTATTGTTCTCCTACCTCAATCCCTGCCACGAACAGCGTATCGCCGAACTGATGCGCGCCACCTGTCCGGACATGTACCTCTCCCTCTCGCACGACATCCTGCCGCAAATTAAAGAGTTCGACCGACTCAGCACCACCGTGGTGAATGCCTATGTTGGTCCGGTGTTTGGGGAATATCTGCGCCATCTCAAGGAGCGTCTGGCCCGGCTAGCGCCACTGCGTGAGGTGCTGATCATGCAGTCCAACGGCGGTGTGGCGCCGCTCGACGATGCCAGACGTCTGGCGGTGCAGGCCATTTTATCGGGGCCAGCAGGGGGTGTCAGTGGGGCGGCGTTCTATGGACAGCAGGTGGGCCAGTCGAAGGTCATTGGCTTTGATATGGGCGGTACGAGCACGGACATTTCCCTCATCGACAACGGCATACCGCATCTCACCACGGAAAAATTCGAGGCCGGCTGGAAGATCGCGGTGCCCATGATCGACATGCAGACTCTGGGAGCGGGCGGTGGTAGTATCGCCAAGGTCGATGCCGGCGGTATCCTGCACGTGGGGCCGCAGAGCGCCGGGGCTGATCCCGGGCCGGCCTGCTACGGCAAAGGCGGTGCGCACGCCACAGTCACGGACGCCAATCTGGTGCTCGGATTCCTTGACCCAGACAATTTTCTGGCGGGGAAAGCCCGACTCAACCGGCATCTGGCTGAGCAGGCCCTGCACGAGCACGTTGCAACCCCCCTGGGCCTCACCACCGTGGAGGCAGCCTATGGCGTGCATCAGGTGGTGTCGACCACGATGGCTGAGGGCATCCGCCTCCTGTCCGTAAAGCGCGGGGTCGATCCCCGCGATTTTGCCCTCCTCGCCTTTGGCGGTGCCTCAGGCTTGCACGTCAGTAGGGTCGCACGGCATTTGCAGATCCACACCGTCCTGATCCCGACCGCAGCGCCCGTGTTGTCGGCCTATGGCATGCTCAATACTGATCTACAGTACGCCTTCTCGCGTTCCTACACTGCGAGTCTCAACCAGGTCGATCTGGAGGCAGTGCGCGCCCTTACGGCTGAACTCGAAGCCCAGGGACGAGCCCGGCTGCACGCTCAGGGCATTCCAGATAGCGCCATAGAGGTAGTACTGTCATCCGATATGCGCTATCTCGATCAGGTTTACGAGGTCGACGTGCCGATCCCAGACCTGATCCAGGAGCGCTCCGCCCTACTGCACGAGTGGGCCAGCAATTTCCACACGCGCTATCAGGATCTCTATGCCTATCACCAGCAAGCGCAGGAGATCCGCCTGGTGACCCTGCGCGTCACCGCGCTTGGGCGGCTGCCCAGGGTCGCCCTGCCTGCGTCGGAGCCCAATGGCGCTCCAGCCCTGGCCTTGAAGGGACAGCGGCGCGTGTACCTCGGCGAATGGCGGGAGGTGCCAGTGTATGCCACTGACAAGCTCGCGCCCGGGATCGACATCCCAGGGCCAGCACTCCTCGAAGCGCCTTTTACCACAATTGTGGTCGAAGCCGGTGATACCGCCAGGGTGGACCCGTATGGCGGTATTGAGTTGCACGTGGAACTCGACGTGCTCGCCAAAGATGAGACCAGCACGGCAGGGCTCGAGCACCCTGACCCCATCACGCTCGCCGTGGTGGAGCATCGCCTCGGCTCTATCGCCCTGGAAATGGCCGAGGTCATGCTGCGTACGTCGATGTCGCAGATCCTCAACTCCAGTCGTGATTTTTCCACCGCTATCCTCGACGCGGATTGCCAGCTCATTGCCCAGGGTGAAGGCATTCCTGTACATATCAGCGCTCTACCGCCGGCCGGCGAGGCTGTCCGGGACTACTTTGGCGACGACATCGCCGAGGGCGATCTCTTTGTCTTGAATGATCCGTACTTCGGCGGCAGTCACCTCCCTGACATCACTATCATCTCTCCCATTTTCTACGACGACAGGCTCATGTTTTATGCGGTCAACCGGGCGCACCACAGCGACGTGGGTGGGGCCACCTATGGTGGCTATAACCCGGCAGCCAGTGAGATTTACCACGAGGGCTTACGCCTGCCCCCATTAAAACTTTATGACAGGGGAGTGCCACGGCAGGATCTGCTGCACATGCTCGCGATCAATGTGCGTCACTCAGAAAATTTTCTGGGCGATTTGAACGCCCAGATCGGGTCTGTGATGATCGCCGCCCGGCGTATGCAGGCTCTCCTGGAATGCTACGGCCCTGAGCGCTTGCAGCGCTGTGTCACGGACATTCTGGCCGCCACCGAGCGTCAGGTGCGGCAGCTCATCGCCAACTGGCCTGACGGTGTGTACAAGGGCGAGACCTTCATTGACGACGATGGCTTCGACAGCACCATGGTACCTATCCGGACCACGGTGACGATCCGGGGCGACACGATGACTGTGGATCTGAGCGAGTCGAGCCCACAGGTGACCGGCTTTATCAACAGCTCCTATGCCAACACACGCTCGTTAGCCCACGCCGCGATCATGTACATGGCCCCGGCCAACGTGCCGAAAAATGAGGGCTCAATGCGGGCTGTCACGATCATTGCGCCCAGGGGACTCATTGTGAATCCCAATCCACCAGCGCCTGTATGCATGAGTACGAACCACTGTGGCGAGGAGATCATCGAGGCCATTTTTAAAGCCCTCGCACCGGCCGTGCCCCAGGTCGTGAGCGCCGGCTTTTCACGCCGACTGCGTTTTGCCATGAACGGCCATGATCCGCGCACTGGACGCCAGTTCATCTGGCATTTCTTCCATGCGCGCGGTGGTGGCGGTGCGTCGCAGGGCTGTGATGGCTGGTCCAACGTTGGCGAGATCAATGTAGCGGGTGGCATCCGTAGTCCGAGTGTGGAACTCACCGAAGAGCGTTTTCCATTCTTCATCGAGCACTACGAATTCCGCCCTGACTCGGGTGGCGATGGCACCTGGCGTGGTGGTCTGGGAGCAACGTTCTCGATGATCTACGAGGGCGATCGGGTGGCGCTCCTCAATACTGCTGGTGATGGAGTAGTCAATCCGCCCTATGGGCTATGCGGCGGCAAGCCTGGTCAGCCCCACATCTACCGTCTGTTCTCCAATGGTCAGGAGCGCGTGTTGCGCTCCAAGGAAGTCAGTGTGCGCGTACAGCCGGGTGACCGCATTTTCTGCCTCTCGGCCGGCGGTGGCGGTTTTGGTGATCCCCAGGCACGCCCAGCAGCACAGCGTGCCTGGGACGTGAAGAATGGATACTGCAGCGGAGCCTCAACTCCTTAGAACCAGCGCAGGCCTACAGATACCGGATAGTAGATGGTCGAAGAGTCGAAACGAGCCACGAAGCAACATAGCACGTATACGAGAAAAGATTAGGCTGCGTCAGTACGACATGTCTGCCCATGCCATGGAGGAAATGGCGGAAGATTTGCTTGATATTGTCGATATAGAAAACGCTCTGCTACACGGACAGATTATTCATACTGAGCGAGGCGACCCACGCGAAACAAAGTACATAATTGAGGATATGGCCAGTGATCAGAGTACACTTGTTGGTGTTGTCGGACGCTTTAGGCGATTTCCGGTAAAGATATTACTGTGATAGAGTAAGCGTGCTCAGTACTCCTTGGGTTAAAGGAAACCCGCACTCTTGCAGGAGGTCCTACGGTGGGCATGCACGACTCGACACTGGAATCCCATCCGTCTCTGCGTCCGTCTCAGATCGCCGATTTGCGCTTGGCGGCCTCCAAAATGACGGGACTGACACGACGTGCCTTTCAGGCGGAGATAGCCTTGAAATATTGTGGGGGCAACCCCCTACTGGCCGAAACCATCTTTGGTTGGGGGCGTCATACTGTTGAAGTGGGGCTTGCCGAACGACGTACAGGGATCCTATGTCTCGGGGCGCAAGCGGCCTTCAGCGGTCGCAAACGCTGGGAAGACCTGCATCCAGAGGCAGCGGCAGCCCTGCGGCGGCTGGCTGAAGCGCACGAACAACAAGACCCAACCTTTCGTACGACCCTGGCCTATACGCGCCTGACAGCAAAATCGGCCCGAGAAGCCTTGCGAGCCCAAGGGTATAGTGAGGCCCAGTTGCCCTCGCCCTCGACGATGGCCGAGGTGCTCAATCGCATGGGATTTCGGCTGCGCAAAGTGGTGAAGGCCAAACCACAAAAGAAGATTCCGGAGACCGACGCTATTTTCGACAATATTGAAAAAAAGACCAACAAGCGGCGGCAGCGCAGGGGGTCAAACGGTTGAGCATCGATTGTAAAGCGACCGTGCCTATTGGGGATGTCTCCCGCGGGGGGCTCACGCGGGGCGATTACTAGGCCTGTGATCACGATCTGGGGCTGAAAGAAAATACATCCCCTGTGGGATTGTGGAGGAAGATGGAGGCCAACTCCACATCACCTTTGGCAGCTCGTACAAGACGAGTGATTGCATAGTCGATGCGCTTGAGGCCTGGTGGGTGATGTTAGATGAGACCGAGCAAGTGGCGATGACACGGCCGCAGATCACAATGGATAATGGCCCGGAAAGCAGTGGGAGACGCACACAATTTTTGCAGCGCATGGTGGCGTTCTGCGCTGCCATTGGCAAGCCCATTCAGCTGCTGTACTACCCGCCCTACCACAGCAAGTATAATCCCATCGAGCGGTGCTGGGGCATCCTGGAATTGCACTGGAACGGAACCAAGTTGGTCGATGTGGAGACGATGCTGGAGTGGGCCAAAAGTATGACATGGAAGGGCATGCACCCCATCGTTGCACTCAGTCGGCAGGTCTACCAAAAAGGGGTGACCCTGAGCAAGCGGGCCATGCGGGCGGTGGAAAACCGACTGACGCGCCACCCTGCGTTGCCCAACTGGGATATCCTGATTCAGCCGGTCTCTACATCATGCTGAAGGATATTCTTTTTGGGAAATCACCTTAGTTGGGTTACGGACATACGGGTGAGCCCGCGCAACGTCTATCACCTCATGCGAGGCGGCCGAGCCCGATGGAAGATTGAAAATGAAACGTTCAATACGCTGAAAAATCAAGGCTACAACGTCGAACATGATGACGGGCATGGCACGCAGAATCTCTCGGTGGTGTTTGCGGTCGTGATGATGCTGGCGTTTTTGGTGGACCAGACCCAGCAGCTGTGCTGCGCCCTATTCCGAGCCGTGTGGACCAAAATGGGTAGCAAACGCCTGTTCTGGGAGCGGATGCGAGCCCTGTTTTACGACTATGCCTGTGCGTCCATGCGCCAGCTGTTCGAAGTGCTCTTGGATGGCGTCACGAAGTCCAGCCCCATCGTGACGCTGGATTCCTCTTAATCTGCTCCATGTCTTCTGCGACGGCAGGCCATCGAAGCAGATGTTCTCCTCTCACTGGGGGCAACTATGCCTGCGGGACAAGATAGGTCTGCTTTAACCAAGACAGTCTGTTACGTCGAATCGCGAAAGTTGCTGCAAAAGACGGGAAAAGGTATGGTCGAACTACTCACTGAGCCGTCCACTCCCCTGGTCGCCTAGGATTCACAAGTCATCAGCGGGAATTGCTGGTGATTTTACCCGGTTCGATAACCCTAGACAGCTGATGAACTCCCTGGGCTTAACA
>JBMDXC010000595.1:0-3130 GCA_048594805.1 Candidatus Entotheonellaceae bacterium
TAAAGGACACGGGGGATACCTCCTGCGGAGAGCCATGTGATGATGATGATCCGATAGGAATGCCGTATCCCTCGTGCATTGTCCAGTCCATTGCCCCCACCTTCTGGCTGGCTCACGAATCTTTTTCCGACTGTCTATAGCACTGGAATCAGAACCCAAGAAGCACCGAACTCGAATGTAGAGAAAGAACATGAACTCAAACTGAAATTTGCCGACGAACTACATCAATATGTCAGAGAATACATTCGTTTAGCAGATCAGAAAGCTACTTTTCTTTTTGCCAGCGCGACCGCGATTTTGGCCTATTTACACAAGCATGGCCTTACCAATCGCTGGATAAAGTCACCCATGCTTTGGAACATTAATGATATGATAGCCTTTTTTGCAACTGTTGGCTTAGGTGTGTCTGCACTCGCATATGTGATAACCGTGATGCCACGACTTAAAGGATCAAGGCGAAGTCTTATCTACTTCGCTGGGATACGCGAGCTTGACTCTGCCGATGCCTACTCAGACGAAGTACGCAAACAAAGCATTCTAGAGCTACTTGACGCAAAGCTGAAACATGTGTATGACATCTCCGGTGTCTGCAAGCGAAAATATGATGTGCTTAAGTGGAGCCAATGGATAGGGACAATTGGTATAATCGCAGCCCTATGTCTGTTTATTCTTTAACTCTCGTAAGGCCAAAAAATTAAAATGCCGTGCTCCAGCAGCGGTTTGGGCACGAGCGCTGTCTGCTTACCCTTGATGGCCAGCCACCACTTCTGGAGATCGGCTAAGATAGATGAGAATGTCCCGCTCGCGTTCTTGTAACTCTCGGAGAATGGGGGCTGAGAGCGCTCTATAGGCCTCAGGCGTGTGGGTGCGTCGTACGGCCAGCAAGAACCGCTTCATCTTGGTAATCGCCTCTTCTGCCTGCTCAAATTGCTCTAAGGTGTCAATCATGCCACAGCACCTCCACAATCCCGCGCGGCCTCATCTCGCGGGAAAGCTGATACACGCTCAACCACGCCAGGAGTTCCTCTGTGCCAATCGCCTCGGTGGCCCAGAAGACGTCCGCTTCGAACTGTAACCGCGCTGCCTCATGCGCAAACACCTCGCGCTGGGGTGAGGGAAGGTCCGCAAACTCCCGATCAAACCCTGCTTGCATCAGCAGGAAGATATCCAAGTCTCTCGGAAACGGGGCGTCGGAGATAAAGCTCCCCCACAGAAATGCCCGTTGGAGTTTGCCGGTCGCTCGGGCCTCACGGAGTAACGCCTCCAGGCGCTGTGCTAACACTTGGCGTCGCGGCGTCGCTGTCCCAAAGCGGTCGATAATCTCGGGTAGGGGCGCGGCATGCACACCAGGCGGCAGAAACCCATTCGGCAACAGGGCGGGCAAGCTCACGGGATCTCCTGGACAGGATACCCACTCATGCTGCCTCCCGATCATAGTATTGCAGGAGCCCGCCAGGCCGTTTGTAGCACCGGATAGGACCGCCATGCAGTGGGCGGTCATGAGCCGCAGGCATGAGAATCCTATTGTCTTTGCCTTGGTGGGGACGTTCCTGGTGAAAATGCGTGACGTATTCTGTGAGCACATGTCGGAGGGAGCGCTCGCCAAAGAGGAGCAGTCGCGAGAGGCACTCTTCCTTGACAGAGCGTACCCAGCGCTCTGCATAGGCGTTCAGATTCGGCGACTGCGGCGGCCGGGGTACCCGCGTGACCCCGGCCGCATCAATGATCTGTTGAAAGGCAGGGCAGTATTTTCCATCCCGGTCATGGAGCAGGTATTGTCCCGGGGTGAGAAACCCCCACTCCTTCATCGTGACATTGCGGGCGATCTGCATCATCCACCGCGCGTCGGGATGCGGGGTCAGGCCGGCCACATGAATCTTACGGCTGGCGAGATGGATAAAAAAGAGCACGTAATACGTCACCAATCCTGCCGTCGTCCAGACCTCAGCGGTAAAGAAGTCCGTGGCCACCAGCACGTCCATATGCGTGCGGATGAATTCCTTCCATGTTGTGGTCATCTTCCGCTCTGGAGCTGGCGCAATGCCATGGCGCTTGAGGACATTGCTCACCGTCTGAGCACTGACCGTTAAGCCCAGGTTGGCCAGAGCGCCGACGATCCGATCATAGCCCCAGGAACGATTCTCTTGGGCTATACGGACAATTAACGCTTCGAGCGCCTGGTCGATTTTGGGACGACCTGGAGATTGCCGCTGCTGGGAGCCGTCAAACTTCTGAGCGACCAGTTTGCGGTGCCAGGCAAGAATCGTGGTGGGTTTGACAATGGTGGCGACTTCCGCTAACGCCTGCTTCCCCAACTTTTTCCCGATCTCGGCCAAGGTCTTGCGCTCGGCATCGCTTAATCGTATGCGCCCTTTAATCTGCTGGCGTAAGAGGCGATTCTCGGTCACGAGGTACTCATTTCGTAGCAGCAAGTGCTGATCGACCGAGCCTGTGATATATGCCAGCAAGGTCTGCCAATCCATAGGCCTCCCACCTCCGTTTAATCCGCTCTCCATCGATGTTGAGTATGCGGGATGAGGTGGGCAGCATGCAAGCCGAAGCGTAGGCAATGGCTGGTGCATATCTTCTATTGTCAGACTGTGTTCGAGTTTTTTGGCCATACGAGCGCAAGAGGGAATAGATTACTTCTTTGCCGTACTGTATCGTACTGTATCGTACCGTGTTAATAACTAATCACCGCATTGTACCGTACCGTAAAAGCGAATACTCCACCGCCTAAACAGATCGTCCGGTTTTATGCTGCTATTGGTTCGCGCCCTGGATGGGTCTCCTTCGCGTTGTGCTTCTGGCTGAAGAAACGATGCAACACCAGCAGATTGTGCACCCGCACTTCCAAGGCGAGAGCTGTACGGACACGCACCAAGCCGCGGCTCGAAAAGCGCCGCAAGCCCCGATGTTCTTTGAAATCCGCAAAGACGATTTCAATGGTCTAACCGCGTAACCGATACACCCTCTTGGCTTCTGCCGTCTCCATCCATGCGCGGTGCGCCACGATCAGGTCGTCGTGTTCGCTGCGCCGCAGGCTCCGACCGCCTTTTTGGCTCGTGGTGCATTGCGCCCGTAGTGGGCACGGGTGACACATCTGCGCTTCCCCCTTATAGCGCAACAA
>JBMDXC010000596.1:0-2929 GCA_048594805.1 Candidatus Entotheonellaceae bacterium
GGGGTGGTATCGAGGATGTGAATCCGTCGACCCCGACCCAAGCGGGCATAGTACAGCATGGAGACCCCAACATGTTGGTTGTACCAGCCCACCAACTGATCGGCGACCCGAAGAGCCCGGGCGTCGGCCTCCGCGGCATCCACCACCTGCTTGACGGCCCGGCGCGAGGCACGCTCGCGCACTTTGACCGCCACACTGGGCTCCTTGGCGAGGGTCGCGACTGGCTGACTCAGGTCTACTTCTTGTTCCATTTTGACCAACAGTTTGCGCACCAATGATCGGGTAGCCGGACAGGATTGCTCCCGCCCAGCCCCCTAAGAACGGCCCGTACGACTTTCACCGTAAGCCGCTCAAGCCTTTCAAACGCTCTGTGGAGAACGCGGTGGCGCCACGTCTAGCGATTGGCTGTGGACCTGTCTATGGCAGTTGGGATGTAGGAGCACACGGTTATCTGCCGTATCGCTGCCCCCATGGCTCCGCCAGACGAGATGATGGTTGTGCCATCCCGTCAGGCGAGTGATCTTCTGGTGGCATACGAGACATAAACCGTTTTGCTGTTGCCAAAGGTGCAGCAGTTGTCTACGACCCTTAAGTTGATGGGCCATCTTCACGCCTAAGCGTTCCTCGAAGTATATCTCCCATCCGGGATCGTATGGATTGGCTGCCCCTTTGATCTTGACATGCCGCTTAATCGGCGTGTCGCCTGCCCGAGCGAGCGTGAGTTCATGAGGTTTTCCTTTCTGATCCACACTCGTTCCCACGAAGGTCCAAGCTCGTCCGTTGCGGGTGGCAAAATACTTGTCCGCCACCCAGCGGCGAGGCTTTTTGGGATGCCTTCGTTTGGCCCATGACCATAGCACCTTGAAGATGGCGGTGTCCACACGATAGAAGGTCTTTTTGCTCACCACATGCCGGTGATAGTTGGCCCAGCCCCGAATCATCGGGTTGAGTTGGGCGATCACCGTCGCCGCGGTGGCTTGCTTGTTGACCTTCACGACTTGCCGGACCTTACCGAGGAATGTTTTGACATTCCTTCGGGCGGGCTTGATCAGCAGTTTGCCCGCGTACTTGCGTACGTTTTGGCCCAAGAAATCGAAGCCGTCCTCAAGGTGTGTGATGCGGGTTTTCTCTGGGGAGAGTTCCAGACCGCGTTGGCTTAGAAACTGTTCCACCAGGGGTTTGACTTCCTCTTCCAAGAGTTCATACGAACTGCCTGAGATGATAAAATCGTCCGCATATCTGCACAGATGCACCTTTGCTTGTTGGCCTCTCTTGGTGGTGCGAGGATAGTGTTGCCTCAATAATACTTCGAGGCCATCAAGAGCTAGGTTAGCCATCACGGGCGAGGCAATACCGCCCTGCGGTACACCTGCTTCCGTCGGATAGAGGACTTGCTTATCGATGAACCCTGAGGCCAGTCCTGCGACATGCCCTTCAGCCATTTCTTGAGCATGACTCCATCCATCGGGAGATGAGCCTGTAACCAGTCATGGCTAATTCCGTCAAAACAAGCACGTATGTCGCCCTCCAAAATCCATGATGCCGAGTGCTGATGAGACAACACCGTGAAGCATTGCCCAATGGCATCCGCGGTGGATCGCTCGGTGCGGAATCCATAGGAGTTCGGATCGCCCTGCGTTTCCGCAATGGGATCGAGGGCCAGCAAGTACAGAGCTTGCATGGCTCGATCATGCATCGTGGGAATCGAGAGTGGGCGGAGGCGATTCGTCGTGCCGTTTTTCGGAATATAGATGCGCCGTAGCGGCTGGGCTCGGTAGCCTCTCTGCCGCAGCTTGACCATGGCGCGTCTTTTCTTCTCCGGGGTGTCCCAAATGATGCTGTCGACACCCGGTGTCCGTTTGCCATCGTTGCTCGTCACTCGCTTGACGGCAAGCGCTTTGCCGCTGAACGAGTGGGTCAGTAGATGTTGCAAGGCTCGCCCCTTACCCCATCTACCTTCCTGCACAGCCTTCACAATACGCGCTTGGAGCCTCCGCACCGTCCGGTGCACCGCATACCAGTTGATGGCGTGCCAGGCATCTTCGGGTGTGGAGAGTGCACCAGAGGGTTGAGCCGCTGTCATCTGCCTTCTCTCCCAAAGAGGTTGTTCAAGCTCTCTTGTGACGAAAGACCAGATGGACGTCTGCCCGCTTTCGCGTGGGGTGATGTTGCCATCGGCTCAACCCCTATCCCCCCCACTACAGGGTGGCCTTCGCTTTTTCCATCCTCTCATGCCCGCACATCCATGGGCTCACCTTGCGGTTTGCTTTCCCGGTTGGGAGATGTACGGGGTTACCATGTTCCGCTACAATAACAAACGAGTGGGTTGGGCGTGCTCTCTCCACCGGTAGCGTGGAGTGCCCATGACAAGGAAGACTAAAGTCCTTGTACCCGCTACATTGCCCTTTTGGCTCAAGCCTTTCAGCATCTTTGGCTTGTTGTCGGTTACGATGTTTATCGAGCATTCACATGTGTTCGCCATACCACTCATCCTAGCCCCAGCTCCGTCTTGATGCTGACAGAGACATCGTGGCCTCACGGTTTCGATGCCAGTCTAAGACTGTGGGTACATTGTCCGGAGGCTCTGTACAGGTCGTTACCTTCCCGCACATCTCCGTAGGATACCGCTGATGGGACAGCGGGTTGTGTCACCGATTGTTCGGCGCACAACAATTATTGCAGCGACTTCATGTCGCACCTAGTCCTCCGACATACCCTTCAGTGGCGGCAATCATCCCTGGGTGCTCGGCAGGGTGGCGCGTCTGTGTTTGTACATGGGCATCGAGGTCTTGTTCATCCCTGTGAGGGAGGCCGATTACAACTCGCCCGTCGAAACCTTCAACCATTTGTGGGCGCAACGCTTCTGGGGACGCCATCATTTTACGCGCCGCCGCGATGTGTCGCGGGTTGGGCGCACCTTTCTCGCCTG
>JBMDXC010000597.1:0-5554 GCA_048594805.1 Candidatus Entotheonellaceae bacterium
GCTGGGACATTGTACTCGTGTTGTTGGAGCAACACCAAGTCCTTGAAGGCGTTGCCTTCACTCCTCTGCCATTGTAGCCGGTGTCGGCGGTGTTCTAAGGTTGTGAGCACTCATGACGCTGTGTAATATTAGACGCTCGCCGTGGCTGAACTGGGAAAAGCCGTCAGGCGGAGCACTACGGGTCGACATAAGAGCCTTGATGCGGGAGTCCACAGTCCCAACCTCGTGTGGCGAGTATTGTTCTTGCTCTGGTGGGAAGGCTGTATGCGGACCGTGCGCGTTTTTTCATATATCGTACGGCTTGATGCGTTCCTTGGGACCGACAAATATCGCGCGCTGGCTCACCATCCTGGCCTCGCAGAGTGGAATCTTTGGGATATGAATTGGCCTAGTGTTGCCCGCGATAATACTGTGCCTGTTGGCACAGGTCACCTCCGTATGTCCCCATGCCTGAAGGCAGGGGCTTTCCGGAGGTCTTGGTGCATCTCTGACGCCAGGGAGTGACGTTATGCATCTCATACATGCAATCTTCGAGCCGCATGGGGACGGCCCGCATCCAACCATCTTGGCACTCCACGGTCGGGGGGCGAATGCGCTTGATTTGCTTGGATTGGCGCCGTACCTGTGTGGCGGCCGCTGCTTAGTGCTGTGCCCCCAAGGGCCTCTGCAGATATCGCTGGGGCCGTCGGGACCCGTCGGGTACGCCTGGTTTCCCAGTACAGGCGGTGGCCCCCCTGACATGACAGCCGTGCAGGCTGCGTATGAGGCCGTGCACGCTTTTCTCGATGCCGCGCTGGCGCGTTACCCCTGTGATCCGCACAAGCTCATTGTCCTTGGCTTTAGTCAGGGTGGAGTCATGGCCTATAACCTCGGTCTGTACCAGCCAGAGCGTTTTGCTGCCCTGGTCGCCCTGAGTACCTGGCTGCCACCGCAGCTTCTAGAGGGTGCTCCCAACCTGACGGTGGTCCAGCAACTCCCTATCATGGTCCAGCATGGCTCGCGTGACGACCTCATCGACGTGGGACGCGCCCGCCAGTCGGTTGAGGCCTTACGCCCCCTGCACCTCGCAGTAACGTATCGTGAATACGATATGGGGCATGAGATTAGTGGGCGGAGTCTCCTGGATCTCTCAACCTGGCTTGAGGAGAAAGTGCTCTCATCCGTCATCACAGGGGCATAGCATGGCTGGTGCTGAGCAGCAGATACCGCGTTGTCTTTGCCCAGGCTTTTGACTACAATGGCCGCGCCGGAGATAGTCAAGAGCCTGTGCGCCTGGAGGAGGACCGCGATCATGGCCGATGCGCTGATGTGGCCTGATGAAATCTATCGTATTCTGCGAGATTGGGATGTCACGCAGTTTTCTTATGTGCCCGACGCCGGGCATGCGGTGTTGATTAATCGTTCACTCGAAGATCCGGAAGTCCATTCTGTGGCCCTGACGACCGAGGAAGAGGGCGTCGCCATGCTCGCGGGAGCCCATCTTGGTGGAGCACGCGGTGTCGCCCTGATGCAGTCCAGCGGCGTTGGGAATTGCGTCAACATGTTCTCGTTCGTCAAAAATGGCCAGTTCCCCATGCTCATCCTGGTCAGCATGCGTGGGGATTTCGGCGAGGGCAATCCCTGGCAGATGCCGATGGGGCAGGCCATACAACCGATTCTCGAGACATGTGGCTTCATCTGCCTGCGCGTTGACCAACCTGCCGAAGTCACCGCAACGCTCCAGGCGGCCTGTACCATGGTTTATCAGGCTGGTCAGGCAGTCGCTGTGTTGCTCTCGCAGCGTTTGATCGGCGCTAAGGCATTTTAACGCGCCTGCGCCTGGGATGTAGAGTGACGCTTTGCAGGGAGAGGAGACATCATGCCAAGCGATATCTTCCGCGCTGGGAGCACGGCGCGCAGCAGTGAGACAGGTGTGCTTGACCGCTGTGAGGCGGTGCCAAAACTGGTCGGGAATGCGCAGGATTTTTTGATCATTGCGGGCCTTGCCGGCACCGCAAAAGATGTGGCACATCTCTGTGAACCCCACGGCAACTACTATGCCTGTGCTGGAGTCATGGGTGGCGCCACGGCGATGGGCCTTGGGCTCGCCCTGGCGCAGCCCACCCGACGTGTGCTCGTGATGACAGGTGATGGGGAGTTGCTCATGAATGTTGGATCGCTCGCCACGGTAGCGATCATGCATCCGCCCAACCTGTCTATTCTCTGTGTCGATAACGGTCACTACGGTGAGACGGGCTATCAGAAGAGCCACACCTCTCTTGGTGTAGACCTGGCAGCAATAGCTGCAGGAGCCGGCCTCACGGCAGTGCGCACGGTCACGCAAGAGTCAGACATCGCCGAGGCCGCTGCGCTCATCCGGCAGATGGATGGGCCATCGTTTGTGCTTCTCAAGGTCAAGCCGACCGACCCACCCAAAATTCGTCGTTCTATGGATGCCGCCTGGACGAAGCACCGCTTTCGGGATGGGCTCCTGGGCACGCACTGATTGTCCCGTGTACTTCGTGCACAATTGGGCGCGCGAGACGCGACCTGTGATCAGTCTATACACGAGGAGAACACATGCATGCCAATCAAACTAGGGATACACACCGGACCACAAAACCTGTCGATGGCTGAGCTGCACCGGCTCTGGAAGCGGGCCGATGAGGTAGGGTTTCACTGGCTTTCGGTGTGGGACCATTTTTATGCCAACAGCTCCGGAGGTCATCGACCGCGTGGCTGCGTACATGGAGGCAGGGGCGGATGGCCTCAATATCGCCTTCCGTCCGCCTATAGACTGGGACGCCCTTGAGGCGTATATTGAACGGGTACTCCCGGTGTTTCACCAGTCTGCCTGAGTGCTGCGCACGGCTAATTACCCCGCCAGTTTGGCGGGGTACCTCTTGTCCTCTCGCCCTAGACGGGGAGAGTGTTAGCTACCCGGTACGATCCCTGGCGGCAAGCTCTCAATATAGGCGCAGATATCGCGTGGATGCGTGAGCCAGATACGGTCACGGTAGTGCAAAATGTGCTCGAACGCCCGCCGCAGCTGGCGTATACGATAGGGTCGGCCCACTACAAAGGGGTGCAGCGAGACGGGGCAGACTAATGGTTGGCGTGCAGACTGCTCAAGCATCTCGTCAAAGTTGTCCACCAGCATATCCGCAAACTCGTTCGACGTATAGCTATACCACACAAGGGCGCGATTGTCGTTGCATTCAATGGGATAGGGCATCGACAGGATACGTCCGTGACGCGTCTGCATCCAGATTGGTTGGTCATCGGCAGTCCAGTCCATGACATAGCGGTAGCCGGCCTCCTGGAGGAGGTCCAGCGTCACCTCGCTATTCGACAACCATGGGCTCATCCACCCCACGGGAGGTTGCCCCTCGTACTTGGTAATCGTCTCGGTCACCGTACGAATGAGTTCGGCTTCGCTGGCTTCATCGAGATGGCCTTGCTCGTCAGAATTCGTGATGCCATGGCCGAGAATCTCATCGCCACGCGCGCGCAAACGCGCAGGGATATCTGGACAATGCTCGTAGATGGCCGTGTTCATCTGGGCTTCGATGGGGATAGCCAGGGCATCGAAGAGGTCAAAGAGTCGCCAGATACCCACGCGGTTGCCATAATCACGCCATGAGAACACGCTATGGCTGTTGGCCTGGTCAGGTGGGGCAATGGCTGCTCCCTTCCCCGCACCATAGCGAAACTGCTCGATATTGACCGCCACGTAGACTGCCAGACGCTTGCCTCCAGGCCAACTGTAGTCCGGTCGCTCGAGAATGTTGGAGTAATTGTACCGGCCATGTGTGTGCAGCATGCTGTCACTCCTTAATCTGATTCTCGGGCACGCCGAGGGCTAGTAGCCAGAACCATGACCTTGTCCTGGTGCACGTAGCAGCCGAGACGCGGCGCATGTCCGTTCTGGGAAAAGCGTACGATCTGCATTATGGCTCCTCCGCGAGTCAAGCACCCGGTTCTTCTGCGTCGTGAGCGTGGCCGATGGCCTCACGCAGACGCATATCTAGCTTGCTGCAGTTCACGATAACCTTCTGCGCATGGACGGCCTCGACAGCATCGAGCGGCACGACAAAGTCCCCCGCATTTTCGACGTAGATCACCAGCTCAGGCCGGCCGTGTGGTGCGACCTGACGCACCGCGCCGAATACCTCACCACCGTCGACCGCAAACACCTGGTCTCCCACTGCGATCTCTTCTTGCATGACGTACTCCTCCAACCCTCTTACAGCTTGACATGGCACACCCATCCAGCACCGTGGACCGCACACGTAGGCTCGTGCGCTGTGCCCACGGCGCTGAACGCCTCAATAGCATGCGCCACATCAGGCATTCTCGCAAGACCGGGATGACCGCAAAAGCCGTCGCACATGGCACGAGCCACTCCTCTAGTCATCGACAGATTACGTGCCTTCTACCTTATCACGCGTGGCAGACCACGTCTCCCAAGAGTCCCTTGACAATTCCTCTCGTCTGCCAGATCTGCGAACAGTCCCCCTGCTCGATCACACGTATAGCTAGAAGGCAGCGAGCCTTCTGGCAGACCTGCTCGCCTGAGCCAGGCTCGCTTCAGATGCAACGCCGAAGCGGTATCCCATGCGAGGAGCACGCGTTCCGATGGGAATCTGGATCGACATCCTTACCCTTGGCGCTACTGGTCAATCGCCGGCAGCACGCCAGAAGCTGGCGCTTGACCTGCCGCTGGCGCTGCGCAGTTTTGCCGCTTCATCGAGAGGTCGTCGGGAGTACGTAGGCGAACTGCCCAGAGCTGTGACGAGGTTCAGGCACAGCCTCTCGGATGCACGCGAACGCGCTTTGCTCGAAGCGCTGGAACGCGAGTTTGTAGACGCTGTCGTGGACGATGTCATCCATGGAGTTGAGAAGTCTTTGCTGCTCGTTGAGCTTTGTCTGGCTCAAGCACATCCCAGCCTGGATGAGCTAAGCTACAGCTTTCCCTGGGAGTCCAGTCTGAAGCGGAGCGCAGAGTGGAAGAGAAAGCACATAGCGGACCAGCTGCGCTCCATGAGCGCTGCAGGAGTACCATTGCCAGAGACGGTTGTCACTGCTCTCGGTGATGAAGGGGAACCCTGCTTTGCCTTCAACGAAATTGCCTTTGCCATCGCGCCGAAACGATTGGCATAGAGCTGGAGTGATTTTAAAAAACAGCAGGGCTATGGTCAGAATTTTGTGTGCATCGCAGAAGCTGAAGATGGAGTGGGCATAGCGGCCGAAGGGATTGATTATGGCACCATGACGGTAGCCACAGTGGTGCTTGGGCAAGTCACTGCCCAGGATTATGAGTTCCAAATAGACCTCTGTATACTTGGCACCATACTCAGTCATGAGTTGACTGCCCTGCTGGAAGAGCTACACCAGTGGAAGCCGAGCCATGGCTGCAGGCCAGTGGCTTGGCATAATGTCTTTTGGAATCTCATCTCGGAATATGAGCGCTTACGGCTGGCTATAGAGACGCGCGAGCCTTTCTACGACACCGATCAGGCATTGGCTGCCCATATCGCCGCGCATTACCCTGAGGTGACGAGCACGTCTCGTC
>JBMDXC010000598.1:0-1987 GCA_048594805.1 Candidatus Entotheonellaceae bacterium
GGCGATGGCCTTGGCGCCGGCAACACCTGCCAGTCGTGCGCGGGCGATGGCGTCTGCGGCAGCGACGCCAACGGCGGCTGCCTCTGCGATGACCGGGGTGTTTGCTACACCGATGTCCGTGCCCAGCGCTACGTGGACAGCTGTGCGGCCTGCCCACTCGGCTGGGGCTGCCGGCAGTTCCCGGAGATCACCGGCTGCTACCCGCCCTGCGGCTCGAGCGTGTAGCTATCGGCGATCGGCGAGGTGGTCGGTCGGCAAGAACGACCGGCCTTCTCGCCGGCGTGCCGCCTCGTTTGCCGGTGGCTGTGAGCATATCGCCAACAGCTACCGGCCAGACGTATTACACGACGATCGGCAGCCCCGACGGCACGGGCTACGCCCGCTATGATCATGACGAGGACGAGCTCAAAGACGACGAAGAGGTGCCACGCTTCTTTCGACCCCCTCGCACCAGATTCGCCGACCACTCTTCACCACGCCAAGAGGAGTATTCTGATAGCCAAGAGCCAAGAGCCAAGAGCCAAGAGCCAAGAGCCAAGAGCCAAGAGCCAAGAGCCAACAGCCAAAAGCCACCATGGACCACTCACGATTCGATTCCTGGACAAAGCAGTTGGGGCGGCGCCCGGTGGTGGCGATGCTCGGGACCACGACTATCGCGCTGTTCGGCGCCGGGGCGCCTATTGCCTCCTGGGCGAAACGTCGCAAGCGCAAACGCAAGCGGCGCTGCGGCAAACGCCAGGTCCGGTGCGGGAAGAAATGCCGCCGCAAGGGCACCGGGGAATGCTGTTCAAGGCGCCTGAATCTCTGGTGCCCGCAGGGCTCGGAATGTTGCCCCGCAATCGGCGCCTTTCCCAATCCCGCCTGCGCGCCGGTCGGCGAGTTCTGCTGCCCGCAAGGGTTCACCTGCCCCATCGGGACGGCATGCTGTCCCGCCAACGCGGTCTTCCCCAACGGTTACTGCATCACCCTTGGAAACATCTGCTGCCCCACCGGCGGCCCCTGCCCGGTGGGGTTCACCTGCTGCCCGCCCACCCCCACCTTCCCCACCGGCGCCTGCGCCGCCCCGGGCGATCCTTGCCCGCTGGTGTAGCGATCGGCTAGCGGCTGTTGGCTGTTGGCTATCAGTCGTGCAAGTCGACAGTCGAATGTCGGCGCTATCGACTATCGACTTTCGACTCGTTTCTCGCCACCTCGCTACCGCTAGGCGTCAACGCATTCTTTGATCATGCACATGTTGGGTTTGCCCGAAGCGCACTCGGCAACGCAGACCGCACAGACAGCGGTTCCCGCGGGCAGCCCCAGTTCTGCATCGCAGTCCTCATCGGTCGCGCAGGACGAGCAGTGCAGAAAGTCGGCCGGTGTCGCCGCGCAATGCGCGGTGCTCTCGATGGAGGTGACGCAGGCACATACTCTCCCCCCCGGCGTGCGGCCACACGCTTGCGTGAAGTCACATGGGTCGGCGCCCAACGGGCACGCGCTACAGTTTCCACCCAGGCAGCGCTCTCCTGTCGCGCAACAGACCCCCGGACGGCAGGTTGAACCAAACGGGCAGACACACTGGCCATTGGGACAGGTCCCACCGGCGCACGTGCCACACGACCCTCCGCAGCCGTCATCACCACAGGTCTTGCTCGCGCAATTGGGGCTACACGATAGACTGCTGCCCTTTTTCCTCTTGCGCTTCTTGCCCCTCCCCTTCTTGCCCTTCGCCGATGCCAGCCATGGGTCGCGCGGCAGCAGACTTCCGAGCACTATCCCCGCCACTGACGCGAGCGCGTGGCGCCGCGAAGGGGAGGTCGACAGCACGCGGACCACGCGTTCAAACCGCTCTGCCTCCATGGGAGTCCCTCCTCGTGTTGCATGTTCGCCGAGATACCTGTCTCGCAGCGTAGAGGTGAAGCGTGTGGGGCACATCCGTAATATTGAGGATTTCTCCGTCGCCTGGCAGGTTGGTCGCGCGGCCGCTACCGCAAACAGTAAACCCGTC
>JBMDXC010000599.1:0-7527 GCA_048594805.1 Candidatus Entotheonellaceae bacterium
TGCGTATTCCGCGCGAAGGTTGCCACTGATTCCGGTCGAAACCTGCCACCGATTCCAGTCGAAGGTTGCCACTGATTCCGATTGAAAGCTGCCACTAATTCCGGTTGAACCCTGCCACCCCTGCACGGGGGTATTGGAGCCGCAGGCGACGCAGACATAACCCCATCGGTATCGTGCGCCTTTCTCAACTCAGGAGGGAGGAGCCGATGCCAGCACAGAGGTTATCGATGCGCCAAGTCCGCGAAGTCTTACGGCTCAAATGGGCCTGCGGTCTGAGCGACCGCAAAATTGCGCACAGCTTACGGGTCAGCCGACCCACCGTCGCCGAGTACGTGCGGCGCGCCCAGGCTGCGGGTCTGTCTTGGCCCCTCCCGGACGCGCTCGATGAGACGGCTCTGGAACGACGCCTGTTTGCCACGGCCGCCACTACCCCGGTCGCGCGGCGTCCCACCCCTGACTGGGCCACCGTGCACCAGGAACTCAAACGCAAAGGGGTCACCCTGGTCCTGTTGTGGCAGGAATACAAGGCGATCACCCCCGATGGCCTGCAGTATAGCCAGTTCTGTCAAGCCTACCGCCAGTGGGCGGGCAAGCTCGATCTGGTCATGCGGCAGAGCCACCGGGCAGGCGAGACGCTCTTTGTCGACTACGCCGGTCAGACGATGCCGGTCATCAACGCCCTCACCGGTGAAGTCCGCGACGCCGCGATCTTCATTGCGGTCCTGGGGGCCTCCAACTATACCTTTGCTGAAGCGACCTGGAGCCAGAGTCTGCCCGACTGGATCGGGTCCCATGTGCGTACGTTTGCCGCGCTGGGTGGGGTCCCTCAAGTCGTGGTCCCCGATAATCTCAAGGCCGCTGTGAGCCAGACCCATCGCTACGAGCCCACCCTCAACCGGACCTACGCCGACCTCGCCCAGCACTATGGCGTGGCTATCGTCCCGGCCCGCGCCGCCCGTCCCCGGGATAAAGCCAAAGTCGAGGTCGGCGTGCAGGTGGTGGAACGATGGATTCTCGCCCGCCTCCGCCACCACACCTTTTTCTCGCTCCTGGAGCTGAACACGGCCATCGCCGACTTGCTGGTGACCCTGAACCAGCGGCCCTTCAAGAAGCTGCCTGGCTCTCGCCAGAGCGTATTCGAGGCCCTTGACCGTCCCGCCCTCCGACCGCTCCCCGCTCAGCCCTATGAATATGCCGAGTGGAAACTCGCCCGCGTGAACATCGACTACCACGTCGAGGTGGACGGGCACTATTATTCCGTGCCCTATAGCCTGGTGAAGCAGCAGCTCGACGTGCGCCTCAGTGCCCAGGTGGTCGAACTCTTCCACAAGGGCAAACGGGTGGCCAGCCACCAGCGGTCACCCCTCAAGGGCCGTCACACGACGGTGGCCGTCCACATGCCCAAGGCCCACCAGCACTATGCAGAATGGACCCCGCAACGGCTCGTGCTCTGGGCGGCGAAAACAGGCGAGGCCACCGCCCAGGTGGTCGAAACGATTCTGGCCTCACGGCCGCATCCCCAGCAGGGCTTCCGCGCGTGTCTGGGCATCATGCGGCTCGGCAAGCGCTACGGCGATGCGCGCCTCGAAGCCGCCTGCCGACGTGCTATCCGCATCGGTGCGTGTTCGTACAAGAGTATTGAGTCGATCCTTAAGCACGATCTCGACCAGCAACCCTTGCCTGATCCCCCTACTGCCACCCCGGTGATCACCCATAGCAATATCCGTGGCGCGCAGTATTACCACCCGAACCAAGGAGACCCCGTATGCTGAACCACCCGACACTCGACAAACTCGTGGCCCTGAAACTCACAGGGATGGCCAAAGCGTTCAGTGAGCAGATGGACCTCCCGGAGAGTCAGACGCTCAGTTTCGAAGAACGCCTGGGGCTGCTCGTCGATCGCGAGCTGACGGTCCGCAGTGACCGCCGGCTCACAACTCGCTTGCGGCAGGCCAAGTTACGGCTGAGCGCCAGTATTGAGGATATCGACTATCGTCACCCGCGCGGACTCGATAAAGCCCTGATGCTCCGCCTGGCCTCCTGCCAATGGGTCCACGAGCGGCACAATGTGCTCATCACGGGCCCCACGGGCATTGGTAAAACCTGGCTCGCATGTGCCTTGGGCCACAAGGCCTGTCGCGAAGGGTACACAGTCCTGTACCTGCGATTGCCGCGTCTGCTCCAAGAACTCCCCATTGCCAAGGGCGATGGACGGTATCCAAAACTCATGGCCTCGCTGGCCAAAACCACTTTACTGATTCTTGACGACTGGGGGCTTGCCACTCTCAATGACGAAAACCGACGCGATGTGCTCGAACTCCTGGAAGACCGCCACGGCCGGGGCGCGACCCTGGTCACCAGCCAGTTCCCGGTGGAGCATTGGCATGAGGCGCTGGGGAATCCGACCTTGGCTGACGCGATCCTTGACCGCCTGCTCCATAACGCGTACAAGATTACGCTCAGAGGAGAGTCGATGCGTAAACGGCATGCGTCCGTGAAAACCGACATGTCCACCATGTAACCCGATCAACCCAGGCGTCGCTGCGCTCCGATGGCGTCCCAGTGGGGTGCAGCTTTCGTCCGGATTGGGTGGCAGGCTTCCTTCGGATTAGGTGGCAGCTTTGCACCGGATTGGGTGGCAGGAATCACCGGAATACGCAATGCAATAACTCAAAACCCTGTGCCCCTGGATATGCGTGCCATTAGGGCTCTGAAAAAATCACCGTTGGCGTTAGACCTTTATGCCTGGCTAGCCTATCGTACTTTTACGCTGAAAGGCAAACCTGTGACAATTTCCTGGGCACAGATCAATCTGCAACTGGGTAGTCATTACAGCGGTCTTAACGATTTCGTCAAATACGCCAAATATGCGCTTCGGAAAGTGCTAGCAATCTACCCACGTCTCCGAGTTGAAGTTGTACTTACCGTTCGACCATTTTTAAGGCGGTTCGACAGATATGGCTTCCAACCTCGTATAGACCTCCGAGGCAAAGTCTAAAATCTCCAGAATCCGCAGTTGAACCGAGCTTAACGGCGTGACATGGCGCATCACCTGCTGCGGCAATTCGATCACGGTCAGCGTGAGTTCCTGAAACGCTTCGAGTAGACGTTCGGCCGTCGGCCTCGCCGTTTTGCGTTTGGGATGACCTGCATAGAGACCGCCAATCTCCTCCTTTTCTAAGGCCAGCTGGCGACGGCCCCCAAACTCAATCAGCGTCAACACCCGCAGGGCGATCGATAACAAGCGAATCAACCCGGTGGCATGATCATCTCGCTGTACGTACATCGGTGTCAGCGACAGGGGACGTCCTTTGAGCCGACCAAGACTCCTCTCAACCAGATACTCGCTGCGGTAGGCCAAGACCGCTTGCTCAAGGGACAACTGCTCACGCACTTGATTGGTGACATAGATGCGCCAGCCCAACCGGCTCACCGCCCTCTCAAGCATGTCCTCGTCCACTCGGACTTCAACCGTCGCTTGGCGCTCAACCTTGATCCCCGCCTCCCGATTGCGATAGGCGCGCACGGGGTGCAAAGTCGCCTGTTGATCGTAGCGCAGCCATAAGAAGTCTTCGACTTGATGGCGTTGGACAATAGACGTCGCCGCTTGGCGCAACTCGTCAATCTCTTCAAAGCGTTTGCGGCCTCGGCCGCGTTGATTCAATGCCTCCACTTGCGTCTGTGCCTTGGCCACCCGGGTGCGTAGGGAGGCTTCCGCCGCCTTGGCATGGCGAAGAGAGCGCACCACCAAGCGCCGCTCCGTCCAACTCTGGCTGTCGCCGTTGGCCTCGAAAGACATCGCCACCTGACGCTCATAGCCTTCAGCAATCTGCGCGGACTCGCCACCCGGCGACTCTCGATACACCGGGCTCAGCGCAACCTCGCCTTGCTCAAGTGCCGTCAACGCCGTTGCCAACTCCCCCTCGGCCAGTTGCACCTGAGGCCGCGGGCACAAGTAGTACGCCTCCTGGGTGGCAAGCCAAGCCCGCGTTTGTTGCGACGCCATCTGGCAGTCGCCTACATACAATAAGCCACGACGTCCCAAACTCGCCTGTACCCGTTCCATACACGGTACATAGAGCGGATCATCAGCCCGGTTACCCGACACGACATCCGTCGCAAGGGGCATCCCCAAGGGGTCCAAAACCGCCTGCATCACCTTGACCTGGGGCAAATCAGGGCGATGATCCTTGCTATGGCCAAACTGAAACAGGCCCTCGTCATTGACACCGGCATAGGTACTCGCGCTCGTGCTATCGACATGGACACGCTCAGCCCTCAGATCATAGACTCGGATCAGATGCTGATTGAGGGCAGATTCAAACGCCGTCCAGTGGCTGTCATCACTCAACAAACGCAGAACGATTTCGAGTCGATCATCGCTAAAGTCATCCGCCCGCACGATCTCGCCGCTTACCTGGCTCAGCATCATCTGGCGCCCCGCCACCCAAGGCTCGACATGGACGAGCCGGTGATCGCCTCGCGACAGAATTGAGCTCAGCCACATCGTCGCCATTCGCCCCAAGGGCAGTCCTTGCCAGTTGCCATGGGTCGGGAAATGGGCGTCGAGCAACCCCGACAATCCCATCCGATCCATCTGCGCTAACAACAATGGAATGTCATCGATACGCTCGGTGATAATGTTCGGTTTCTCATTCATCCCCAGAGCTTAACGCAATCTCGGATGTACCTACAAATTTGCCCGAACGGTAAGAACAATACTCAGCGAGCATGGATACTGGCTTGCCGACAAAATCCTGACGTTTGACTTAACGCCAGAAAATGCGGAAATAGTCATATCAAAGGAACCTGAAACTGTAAAATGCAAAGCGTTTAAGACTATACTGAAAAACCGTATCTATCGTGGTGGTATTCTGGCACATGGAAGCGGCATGCTCAAGCATGGTGAAAACGGCAAAGGTATTCACTCTCGATGGTACCCAAAAACGCTCAACAAACGTATTCTTGGTATTACCGAGATGCGAAACCGTATAACCTTTATTGAAGGCGACGGAATTGAAGTGATGAGACAGTATGCCCGTCAACCTGATGCCGTATTCTTCATTGATCCGCCGTATACAGCAGCAGGAAAGCGAGCAGGAAGGCGTCTCTACACGTATTCCGACCTGGATCACGAAGAGCTTTTCAGAGTCACGAGTACAGTTTCAGGCGATTTTCTTATGACGTACGACGATACAGAAGAAGTCCGTGCCCTTGCCAAAAAAGCAGGTTTTGACATAGAACTGGTGGCTATGAAGAGTACGCATCATGCCGAGATGACTGAATTGCTCATTGGCAGAAATCTCGACTGGGCAAGATAAAGCGGCTTTCAAGTATGCGTTTCAGGAGACATGACTTTGTCGAGAACTCAGAATAATTACTCTACTGCTGCCTGGTGATCGCTGGCTAAGCCGCTTCCTCCTCATCGCTGTCGTCATGCTGACGTCTCCGTCGTGGACGTGGACGCGGATCATCGGTGAGCCCGAGCAAAAAATCACTAGAGACCTCTAAGGTCTGTGCTAGCTTGATGAGTGTCTCAGCTTCAATCCGTTGCCGTTGCCCATGCTCGACTTTGTCGAGATGCTTCTCGTGTAAACCTGCCCGTTTCGCCAGTTCGCGTCGCGTCCAGCCCTTGGCTTCCCGCAACGTGACAAGCCGCTCGCCGAAACCTTCCATAGCTCCACCTCCCTTCTGACGAGAGCATAGCAAAAAAAGAGTCAACTGACTACACTTTTTCCTTTACTGTACAGTCAATTGGCTGTATAATATCTTACAAGAAAGGCGAGGAGCTGAAGCCCTGACAAAGCCAACTCCTCGCCTTAACTCAACCCCTCCCTGTAAGAGGAGTCATCTAATGCTAGCAGGTTCGGTAGCCAAAATCGAGATGTCTTGGGACGATGCATTCACCGGGAATTTCCCTGAGACCCCTGCTCGGCAAGCCTGGCGTAGCGCTGTGGCTGAGACCGCCGCTAAGGCGGCAGATAAGCTTCCCGAGTGCGCCAGCAGGGTCACGAAGGCGGTTGCCCTCGTGCTCCATAACGATGTGCAATTGCTGGCGGACGGCACCGCTAGGGTCGGCTCACAGACCAACGCTAACCTGTCGTACCTGATCGCAAATGGTCATTGTGAATGTCGTGATTTTGCTCGCGCACCCCATAATTTTTGTACCCACCGCTTGAGTGCGGCAATTGCACGACGGGCACAGGAGCTGGTGAAGGCAAAGTGGGACGCGACGACAGCCCAACAAGACAGCCACACCGAGCACCAGCCAGTCTCTACACAGGAGCCCGTAGCAACGCCAGCAACCCCAGCACTCCCGGAAGCGCCAGCCAGCGCCAACTGTTATGTGAACCTCGCTGGTCATAAAGTGCAGATCACCCTCAGAGATAGCAGTGAAGAGCAGTTGCTGTCCAGGATGGAAAAATTACTCTCTCGCTTTGCGGCGGTCTCGTATGAGAAGCGTATAGGATGGTTCAGTGTGGACGCTAGGAGGGCCTTTCTTGCCACTGCCTGGCTTCAGCCAAGAGCCGTGCTAACCCTGTCGGCTCATCGGCGAGGTCCGCCAGGTCGGACAGCTCCCAGGGCTCAGGCGGGTGCAACGCCGCGTCGGCCAGAAGCGAGGCGAGACCACTGCTGCGCCACCAGGCCGGTTCCTGCAGGGCTTCAAGCGCCTGTATGCGGGTTTTCAGGCGTGTCATCGTCTCCTCTCTCCTTCTTGAGCTTCGCCAGCGGACTGTGCAGCGCCACCTCCTCCCGGCTCCAGTCAGGGTCCAGACGCCACAGTTCGGCCTCGATGTCCACCAACTGGCGATAGAGCCGCTCCTGCGTAGCCAGCGCAGTGCAATACACTGCCCCATGTTCGTCGTGTTGCGCCAGACGCATGAAGCTCCTGAGCTGGGACAGGAGCGCGCGGGGCACACAACAGGCCGTCCAGAGCAGCGAGCGGCGCCGTTCATGAAGCGTCATTGTTGTTCGCTCCTATGAGGGCCATGAGTCGGTCACGCATGCCGTGGCAGACAGCCCGCAGGATGGCGCGTTCAGTAATATGCTGTTCCAGGATACGCCGCACCGCGAGGGTATGCGCATCGGCCACGGCAAACGCCTCGTCATAGTCCCACTCCCAGCCGACAGGTGGCAGCGGATACCGTGTGTGCCACTCCTGAAGGGCAGCAAGAATAGCCGTGCGGCTCCCTGCCGACAGCGCCGCCTCGTCCGCAGCCTCCAGGAAGCTGTTCGTGATGGCCTGCTGGAAAACTCGAAACTGATGGCGGGATTCCAGGGCCGCCACTCTGCCACTGATGGCCCGGCTCATACCTGCGTCTCCCGCCACTGCAGAAAGGCCTGCACCAGGTGCGCATCAAACGTCGGGCTGTCACGCTCGGCGGGAGACAGCGCATCAATATAGTCACAGAGCCACTGGCCTGAGCCAGGACCATAACTCTCGTCAAGGAACGCAAGCAGATCCTCCTCGGAGAGCGATGCCAACCAGGCCTTGACCTGTGCCTCACGCCGGCCTTCCAGGATGGC
>JBMDXC010000006.1:0-6009 GCA_048594805.1 Candidatus Entotheonellaceae bacterium
GGGCTGAACAGATCGTCCCGACCGCCAGCCAGTATTTTCAGCTCTGGAATCCAGTGCCCCCCTGCTACCAGTGGGTTGATACCTTCGAACGACACCAGCCGTGGTCGGTGCTGGGCGTGCGCCGTTTTGGTGGCCACGGCGTGCACGCGTGCCTCAAGCGCAGCGATAAGCGTGCAGGCGCGCTCCGGTACGCCTGCAGCGTGCCCAACCGCCATGATGCTCTCAAGCATCTCTGAGACGGTGCGAGGACGGAGGATCAGCAGTTGTGGCGGCGGCTGGACGCCGTCGAGAGCTCGTTGCACGTCTGCCGCGGTGGCATCACAGATGTCACAGGTATCCTGGGTCAGCACCAGGTCAGGTGCTTCCTGGCGCAGCATGGCTGCCTCGATGTGAAAGGGGCTGGCGCCGGTAGTGCGCAGCGCGCGCATCCTGGCCTCTACCTCAGCACTACTGAGCACACTGGTGTCTATGAGGCTCCGGCTGACCACTGGTTTGTGCCTGGCTTCAGGGGGGTAGTCACAGAGGTCACTGACCCCGACCAGCTGATCGCCAAGACCCAGGGCAAACACAATCTCCGTTCCACTGGGGAGTAATGAGCAAATTTTCACGTCATGTCTCATGAGCAGGGTGGTGACGCATCGGCTGTACCTGCGCCTGCCCCAGCAATGGCGTGTGGCGCCGTATCACAGCTGCAGTAATGAGGGTACCAATGTATAGATGGCATATCGCATATTGACGACGTATTGTCAAGGGAGCCAACGTCAAGTTGCAGCAATGCTCATGTGGGCGGGGTCAGGGGTTCAGGGTTGCCTACTAGGTACTGCGTACGGACAGTTACCCTCGCCATACTGGCGGGGGCCGTTAGCCGTGCGCAGCACTAAGGGAGGTCTCCCCTGAGCAGCGCGGTAACCGAGCCTTGGCGCAACGCCTGGACCTGGGGGAGTGTACTGGCCGGTAACAGATGGGAAAGCACATCTGACAGTGGGATATAGACCAGGTATAAGCCCAAGTCTGGGGTGCGCATCGGCACAAACCGCAACTGGTTGAGTCGTGCGGCGACTTCATGCTCATCTGGCTCAAGGTATTCCAAGAGCGAATACAACTCCAGGAGCAGTGCCCCGTCAGCGGCCGTCGTGCAGACTACACCAGCATTCATCCACGTCTCCACCAGCTCCTGGATGGACTCTGGCACCGGTGTCAGGCTATGGCGCATTGCTATCCCTCATCTGCAAGTCGAATCCCGGTGAATTGCCAGCGTTCATAGGCCGGGAAGAAATTCCGATAGGTGGCGCGGATATGACTGCGTGGGGTGGCGCACGAACCGCCGCGCAAGACCATCTGGTCGACCATGAACTTGCCGTTGTATTCGCCCAGCGCCCCTGGCCCCTGGCGGTAGCCGGGATAGGGCAGATACGCACTCCCGGTCCACTCCCAGGCATCGCCCAGCATCTGCACCAGCGTCCCGGCCTGCGGCGGCGCTGGCATGGGGTGAAAATTTTGCGTCTCAACAAAATTCCCAGCCTCGGGAGTGGCCTTGATACACCGCGCCGCCACTTCCCATTCCGCCTCTGTGGGCAAGCGTTTCCCGGCCCAGCTGGCATACGCCGCCGCTTCGTAATAGCTCACATGCGTGACGGGGGCGTGTACGTCGAGGGCGCGCAGACCCGTGAGCGTTATTTCGTACCATTGGCCGTCATGGCGCTGCCAGTAGAGCGGTGCTTCCCATGCCTCACGCTGCACGGTGTCCCAGCCATTGGACAACCAGTGTCGGAAGTCGCTGTAGCCACCGTCCTCGATAAACGCCAGGTACTCGCCATTGGTCACGAGTCGGTTGAGCAGGGCAAAATCCTGCACAAACACCTGGTGCGCTGGTTGCTCATTGTCGAAACAAAAACCCGTAACGTTATGGCCGATCTCATACGTGCCACCGGCGCAGGGGATGAAGTGGGCTGCAGACCCTGATGCAGACGACGTCACGTGCAGCGCAGCATGGTACACGGGGTAGAGGGGGTTCGTGGCCAGAATATATTTGATATCCGTAATGAGCAGCTCTTGGTGCTGCTGCTCATGGTGCAGACCGAGGACAATGCGGTCATACACTTCTGACCA
Source organism: Candidatus Entotheonellaceae bacterium (assembly GCA_048594805.1). Taxonomy (GTDB): domain Bacteria; phylum Tectomicrobia; class Entotheonellia; order Entotheonellales; family Entotheonellaceae; genus SXND01. The sequence continues at coordinate 2,110 of JBMDXC010000006.1, forward strand.
CTGAGGCGCGTCCAGCGTGTCGATCAGTTGCATCATGCGGTCATCGACCGCTGCCCGGTAGGCATAGACATCCTGCACCGTTGGGCGCGACAGGTCTCCCCGTTTGGGGCGTTCCCAGCGTGCGCCCACATGCTGATAGTAGGAGTTAAACAGGTAACTATATAACGGGTGATAGGGCGTATACCCGGGCATGTAGGGCTGCAACACAAAGGTCTCAAAGAACCATGTGGTATGCGCCAGGTGCCATTTTGGTGGACTCACGCTTGCCACCGGCTGGACCACATAATCCTCGATGGCGAGGGGTTGGCAGAGCGCATGGGTCCAATGGCGTACATCCTGATAATATTGCTGTACATCGGAGCGCTGCACGGTACTTCTCCTTGCGCAAACCTTGGTATCTAGGGTGCTCTCCCCTGCATGTCCGCGCGTTATAGTAAAAAGGTTGTGGGTGTATAGCAAATCGAAAAAACCTATACATAATCTTTTTGACATTGAAGTAGTAGGCAAATGAGGTATCCGGGGCTATGTAGAGGCTTGCTCACGTCCATGTGACATACCCTGGCAAGTTTTGCACTTTCAATCTTGGCACAGCACAAGGAGAGGCTATGACATTGCCTCGCAGAATGCTGAAAGTGACCTCAGGTGGAACTGACAGCCATCAGGAAAATAGCCCATCTTCTATTGATATGAGGACTATGACAAGCATATTTTATCGGTTTTTCCGATTTGATATATCTCCATGACCTTCCTATGCTATCAGCATAAATTAGTCTTTAGATTCCAGAAGTGTCCGGAGACATGTGTGCGCAGGAGGCTGTTGTGCGCGGCATTTTCGTACTTGGTGTGGTATTGGCTTTCCTCTTGTCAGGGGAGAGGCTATGGGGGGATCCACCCGAGTCGACAGGGGCGCAGCAGTCCCGCAGCTTTCTAGCGTCAGGACAGCCAGCGCCGGATTTTATCGCCCACGATCTTGATGGTAGCTCTATTGCCCTGCGCAACTACCGGGGTCGTCCTGTCATCATCAACTTCTGGGCCACGTGGTGTGCTCCCTGTCGGCAAGAGATGCGTGCGCTCCAGACAGTGTACGATGCGTATAAAGCCGCCGGACTCGCGGTCCTTGCGGTGAACCAGGACCAACAGGACATGAGAGAGGCGGTCCGGGCGTACTGTGCAACTGTAGGGATGACTTTCCCACCGCTCCTGGACCCTGATGGGCATGTGGCCACTCACTACAATGTCCTCTTGCTCCCAAGCACGGTGTTCATTCACCCGTCAGGGACAATAGCAGCTGTGCATCTTGGGGCCATGACCTCGGTACAGATCGAGCAGTACCTGCAGGCCATTCTGCCTCGGCCAGAGTAAGTTCTCCATAAGCGTAGTGATGCCAGTGTATGACCACAGAGGAGAGAGGATGTATGCGCCGACGTCTGGTCCATGCCAGGATATGGTTCCTCGTGTTGCTGTTTGCCGTCGTTGGCCCCGTCAGTGTGCAGCTGGCAGCCGCACCACCAGTGCAGCCCAAACGAGCCAGTTTTGAGGTCAGCAATGCTTTCACTGTTACAGTGCCAGAAGGTGCCAAGCGCGTACGCGTGTGGTTCGCTGTGCCACAAAGTGATACTGAGTCGGAAATTCGTGCTTTCAAGGTGGAAGCACCCTATCCGGTACGGTATGGGAGCGATTCCTATGGCAACAGGGTGGGCTATCTGGAAGTGAACGCCCCCCAGGAGAAGCAACTCACCTTCCGCGAGACGTTTACCCTGACGCGGACCGAAATTCGTAAAGCGGTCGACCCCGCCACCACCAGGGCGCTGACGGCGCAGGAACGCGCTGACCTCGGCATGTATCTGCAGCCGTCGACGTATGTCCTGGTCAACGACGAAATTAAAGCCCTGGCGCACCAGATCGTGGGCGGCGAACAGAACCCGGTGCTGGCAGCGCGTAAAATCTACGATTGGACGCTGCACAACATCGACTACTGGGTGAAGGATCCCGAGCGTCTCAAAGCGTCACCCGTGGGCAGTGCGGAATACTGTTTGCGGACGAAAACGGGCAATTGCACGGATTTTCATTCGCTGTTCTCGTCCCTAACGCTGGCCGTGGGGATTCCCACCCGCATGGTATACGGATCACTCCTCAAACCGACGCTCAATAGTCTCGATGTCGATGCTAGCTATCATTGCTGGATCCAGTTCTATGCTCCCAATCTGGACTGGGTCACCCTCGATGTCTCGGTGGCGGACATCTATATGGGAGACTTTCCTCTCACGGAGAAAAACCAGAAGCTTGTGGAATTGACCACAGCCGTAGGCTATCGTGGTGTGGATCAGGCCATGGTGGATTACTATTTTGGGAATCTAGACGAACGCCGTGTCGTCTGGTCGATCGGACGGGATCTACGTCTTGATCCACCCCAGGAAGACGGTCCGGTGAATGCGCTGCACAAGATGTATGTTGAAGTAGATGGCAAACAGTACACGGACTGGACACGCCAGTTCACCTACCGGGAGATCGCTGCCAGTAACTAGGGTTAAGGTCCCAAAGGCGTATCTATGGGAGAAATACAAGGACAACTCGGCAGCGAGGTCTTCTACGATTTCGGGGAGATGAGCTGCGGTGATTTGCTCATAGCCCTGCTCAAGGCAATGCGCCCGTTGCCTGGAGGGACCCTGGTCGAAGTACGGGCGCTCGACCCTGGAGCGCCCATAGACATCCCTGCCTGGTGCAGAATGGTCGGGCATACGTTGCTGGTCCGCGCCGGTGGTCCGCAGAACACACATTACCTCATACGAAAGGGAGGGTAATACCCATGGCGAAGCTCCTGATTAGCATCACCAATGCCAAGAATGATACCGACCGCGCCACCGTGGGCTGTGTGGTGGCCAATGCCTCAGTCGCCTCTGGGGTCGAAACGGTGATCTTCCTGAGTACGGAAGGCGTGCGCCTGTCGCAAGAGGGTTACGCCGACGATATCCATGAGGAAGGCTTTGCCCCGCTGAAAAAGTTGCTGACCGACTTTGTTGATGCTGGTGGCAACATCTGGGTCTGCTCGCCGTGCTTCAAGAAGCGTGGGCTGGACGAGCATAAGCTGGTGCCGGGGGCCACCATCGTCGGTGGCGCTAAAGCGGTCGAGTTTCTGTCCACCGGTGGCTCGTGCATGACGTATTAAGGAGTAAAGAGGTACTCCCCATGGAAGATGTCGTGCATGCCCCGGGTGATATACGGCCTGACGCGGTGTGTGACGGCGGCAATCTGGACTGTGGTTCGGGCCTGCTGCTGTTGATCCGCAAAGCCGTCAATGCCGTACCGCCAGGCGGGGTGTTGGAGATTCGCAGCACGGAGATTAGCGTGCGTGAAGACCTTCCTGCCTGGTGTCGCATGACCAAGAATCCGTATTTAGGCTGGGCGCCTGCCGAGACGCATAACAAGTATTTTGTCCGCAAGGGCGAGAGTGCGCAGCCTGAGGCTGCCCGGGCCGAGCAACAGGCGCGCGATTACCGCTGGCAGTGTCGCGTGCGCTGGTCCGGGGGGATGCAGTGCAAAGTATACTGTCGAAACCACACCTGGGATGTGGGGCAGCCAGCGAGTTTCGATGTGCAGGACACGGCCCCCAGTGCAGTCGAGTACGTGCTAGGCGCTCTGGGGGCATGCCTGGCCATGGGCTTCCAGATCCACGCCTCACGCCGTGGTATTCAGGTGGAAGGGCTCGAAATCGCGCTCAGTGGGCAGATTGACAACATTTTCGTGTTTCTGGGGCTCGAGCCGGAGGGGCATAGCGGGTTCCGCAGCATTACCGGGACGCTGTACGTGCAGGCAGATGCCGAGGAAGAGCTTTTGCAAGAGCTGTGGCGTCATACAGTTGCGGTGTCGCCTGTGACCAACACGCTGGCCCGTCCCGTGACC
>JBMDXC010000060.1:0-6243 GCA_048594805.1 Candidatus Entotheonellaceae bacterium
CGCGAGCCGCTGCAGGAGTCTGAATGGGGCTGCCAGTGAGCAGGCCCAACTCAAACTGATTGGGCAGAAGGACAGTGGCACGTGGGATGAGACGTTCACAGTAAGCCTGGGCCATCTCGTCGCTGACGTACTGACCACCTGGGAGATCGCCCATGACCGGATCGCAGGCATAGAAGACCGCCTCCGGGAGGTAGCGAGCTAAGAGGTCAGCCTGCGCTGCAGACGCCAGATAGCCACTCAATACGGTCGTGACCTGGAGGTGTGGGGCCTTCCAGGCGTACTGGAGGAACGCCTCCAGGACCGATGGTGGGGTCACGTCGCCAAACCATCCCGGATGCCCCTTATGATGTGCGTACCAGGCCGTATGTAGCGCTAGGGGCGCCCAGCCCAGGCTTTGCAATACGGGCACGGCAGCGTTGTTGCCAACCATGCCGTGCAGGACAGCGCTCTGGACACTCAAAATATCCATGGCTAAGCCGTCGCAGGTGATACCTCGCGAAGGAGGTGCAGCACGCGCGTCAGGACATCGGTAGCACGGCGGTATTCCTGGAGGCTGATATGCTCGTGCTGGGTGTGGTCAAGGGCCGAGTCGCCAGGGCCATAGGCCACTACGGGGCAGCGCCAGTGTGGCGCCAGCACGTTCATGTCAGAGGTGCCGGTTTTGACTTTGAATTTGGGATCGCCGCCGTGCTCACGGATCGCCTTGAGAAACGCTTTCACGAGAGGATTGCGCTTATCGGATTTGTGCGCAACTTCGTAGCCGGAGAAGTGCAATATCGCCGCCCCTGCCTGTTGGCGTACATAGGTCTGGAGAGCCGTCACGTCGTAGTCAAGCGGGAGGCGCAGACCGATGCGCTGGGTGACCACCTCTTGCAAACCATCACTGCAGGTCTGAATGGAGCGCAGGGAGGTATCGAGCGTATCAAACACAGCCCGGCCCTCATTATACGCTGCAGCGTGACGCGCCAACGTGTTCCAGAACTCGACGGCAATTTCTGGCCCGGAGGCGAGTCGCCCGGCTGAGTGTGACATATCATGGCATAGCGTATAGTCGATGAGGAGCCGGCCCTTATAGCCCAGGGTAACTGCTTCCCACTGGCTCGGCTCACCGATGATAAAACACTCAGGATGATACTTCCCAATCACGTGCCGCGCGCCTTTCGAAGACGCGGCCTCTTCCTCCACAGCGCCAACCACCACCAGACGACACGTATCGCTCTTGGGCAACCGGGCCACGGCTGACACGAAACACGCCAGTGGCCCTTTGGCATCAACACTGCCGCGGCCATACAATAGATCGCCCTCCTGGCGCACCGGGATATGGCCTGGGACCGTATCGATGTGTCCGAGCAAAACAATCTCGCGCTCTCCCCTGCCCCAGATGCCCACCGCATTACCGGCCGCATCGACAAAGGCTTCATCGTAGCCGCGCGCCCGCATAGCGTCAACCAGGTACGCACTGGCTGCCTGTTCCTGGGTGGAGGAACTCGCGATACTGACCAGTTCCCGTAACAGCTCGACCTCCCGGGTCATCGCACCACCTCTGCCACCTGGGCCACCACCGTATCGACCTCGTCCTGGCTAATGGTCAGCGGCGGCAAAAAGCGCAACACCGTAACTCCGGCAGCCAGGGCCATGACCCCGCGATCCATGAGGGCGCGCAGGTGCGGCGCCACCTTTTCTTTCATCTCCACGCCAATCATGAGCCCCAGACCACGCACCTCCCGCACCTTGGAGGCGCCAAGCGCCCGCAGGCGCTCCATGAAGTACGCCCCCATTTCTGCCGCGTGCTCCGGCAGGTGCTGCTGCTGCATGACATCAATGACCGCCAGCGCCGCGGCGCAGGCCAGGGGATTGCCACCGAAGGTCGAGCTATGTGCCCCCTTATGGATGGTTTGCACGCGCTCGCCTATAGCAAAAGCCCCCATAGGTATGCCACCAGCCATGGCCTTGGCCATGGTCATGATGTCCGGCTGCACATCGTAGTGTTCACAGGCAAAAAATTTGCCGGTGCGCCCGTAGCCAGTCTGCACCTCATCGATGATCAACAGCACCCCGCGTTGCTGACACAGGTCCTGCACGCCCTGAAAATACTCCACACCGCCAGGACGCACCCCGCCTTCACCCTGGACAATTTCCAGTAGCACCGCGGCGGTGTCGTCAGTGAGCGCCGCTTCGAGCGCCTCGAGCTTATTATACGGCACATGCCGAAAGCCAGGAGGCAGAGGTCCCACGTGCTCCCGGTGACTCGGATCCCAGGTTGCCGCCAGGGCGCCAAGCGTACGGCCATGGTAACCACGCGCGGCAGCGACAATGTCCGTTTTCCCGGTGCTCATGCGGGCAAATTTCATGGCGCCCTCAATGGCCTCGGTCCCGGAGTTGCAGAGAAAAAAGCGGTTCAACCCGGGTGGGGTAACCGTGGCGAGCTTTTCGAGCAGCGTGGCACGGCGGTCATTGTAGAACAGCTCCGGGCAGGTGATCAGCGTTTTCGCCTGCTCTGCCACCGCTTCAGCGATCATGGGATGGGCGTGCCCGAGACTCGCCACGCCCATACCGGCAGCACAATCGATGTACTCCTTACCCTGGTCATCCCACAGGCGCGTGCCCTCGCCACGCACGATAGTCACACCCCGCTTGGCGTACACACCGCTAGAGTAGCGTTCCTCGAGCTCCTGGAAGGCTGTCATGGTCGCTCCTTTACCGTATAACCGTCCCCTGCCCTTGCAGCGCTTGCTGAATGGGATGCCCTAGACGCGCATCGCCCAGAATGACGGTCCCTACCCCTTGCTCCAGGGCCTCGGCAGCACCCATCACCTTTTTCTTCATGCGCCCCTGCGCCAGGTCCATGTACGATGCTATATGTGCCTTATCAATACGCTGGACCAGCGAGTTTGCATCGTTGACATCCCGCAGCAGGCCGGGCACATTCGAGAGGATAACGAGTGTCTCGGCTTTGCATGCCGTGGCCAGCACTGCGGCAGCACGGTCACCATCGACATTGATGATCTCACTCTCGTAGCTTAGCCCAGGCGGACATAACACCGGCGTATAGCCATGGTCCAGGAGCAGCGTCAGCAGAGCGGTGTTAATCTTCTCTACCCGCCCGGTAAAATCGTCGCGCAGGACTTTGCGCTTGCCGTTCTCGATAACCTTGATGGCCGCTTTACGCTCGCCTTCCATACTGCGGCCATCGGCACCGCACAGGCCAACGGCATTGACGCCAAGCTGCTGCAGACGCTCGACAAACAGCTTGTTCATCTTGCCGACGTAGGCCATGGTAAACATTTCCAGGGTCTCGCGGTCCGTGTAGCGGCTTTCAACGCCTGAGATCGAAGTGACAAAGCGTGGCGGTTTCCCGAGCGCCGTCGATAAAAGATTGGTCTCATGGCTCGCGCCATGCACCAGGATCAAGCGCTCACCACGCCCGACCAGGATGCGGACATCCTGACACACCGCCTCAATGGGAATGCCTTTTCCGCCCCCGACTTTCACGACAATCATCGCACGTCCTTTGCCACTCCTGGTCTTATACCGGATGCAGACCAGGGAAGCTCAAGCCAGTGGTTTCCTCCAGACCCAGCATACAGTTCATCGCCTGCACACCGTTGCCCGCTCCTCCCTTCACCAGGTTATCAAGGGCGCACATCACCACCACACGACTGCTATGCGGGTCGGTCTCAAAGCCCACATCACAGAAATTTGAACCGCTGAGAATTTTGGGCTCAGGATACCGATACACCCCCTGCCGCTCTTTCACCACACGCATAAAGGGTTCCTGCGTGTACGCTTCCCGGTAGATGCCCCAGATCTCTCTGTCACTCATTGGGCGCTCCAGGAACACGTGCGCCGTCGTGAGCACGCCGCGCACCATCTCGATAGCCGTGGCTGAAAAGTGCACGGTCAATGGCACTGCGCCACTGAGTTCTTGTAGCACTTCAGCGGTATGCCGATGGCCGGTCGGCTCGAAGGAACGGACCGCGCCCTGGCGCTCCGGATGGTGCGAGGCCAGACTCGGTGTATTGCCCGATGCCGAGGAGCCCACCTTAGCCTCGATGACCAGGGGCTTCTCGGGCGCTAGCAGGCCAGCCCGCGCCAGCGGATAGAGCCCCAGGATCGTTGCCGTGGCCAGGCACCCGGCGCCGGTCACCAGCCTGGCGGCGGCGATGGCGTCGCGATGCAGCTCAGGCACACCGTAGACAAAGGCCGACAGCATCTCCGGGCAGGCGTGATCATGCCCATACCAGGTCTTATAGAGCTGCGCGTTCCGGAGGCGGAAATCACTGCTGAGATCGATGATGCGCTCACTCAGACCCTGAAAATCCGCCAGGCGCTTCTGCGCCATGCCGTGTGGCAGCGCCAGAAAGAGCACATCACACGCCTCTAACTGTGTAATGCTCACGAATTTGAGGCGTGTCTGCTGGCGCAAATTGGGGTGCACGTGATGCACAAATTTTCCCTGCTGGCTCTCCGAAGTGACCTGCGTCAGCTCGATAGCCGGATGCTGGAGCAACAACCGCACCAGTTCTCCCCCGATATAGCCTGACCCCCCGACGACAGCAGCCCGTACCCGATTCATACGGCGACCTCCTGGAGGAGGTAATCGATCATTTTCCCTGGAATGTCCACGCCTGTCGTGTCAATGCTGTTGCGGAACTCCATGGTGTAGTTCACTTCATTGACCAGCAGGCCCTGGGGCGATTCCAGGAGATCAATGGCCAGCAAGCCACCGCCCACGGCCTCCGCTGCGGCCCGTGAGAGCCGAGCAACTTCCGGCGTAACCGGGCAATTTGACGCCTTACCGCCCTGCGCCGTGTTGGTAATCCAGTGGTCGGACGTACGGTAGATAGCGGCGATGGTCTCGTCGCCCACGACGAAGGACCGAATGTCACGCCCCGGCTTCTGGACATACTCCTGGATGTAGTAGATGGAGTGGTGATAGGACCCCAGAATCTGCTTATGCTCCAGGATGGCCTCCGCGGCCTGACGATCATTGATCTTCGCTACCAGACGTCCCCAGGAGCCGACACACGGCTTGAGCACGACGGGATACCCCAGGGTCTCGATGGCCTCCAGGGCCGACTCAGGGGTAAAGGCCATCATATTCCGTGGCACCGGTACATGATGTTTAATGAGCGCCTGGGTGGTGAGGAATTTGTCGCCGCAGATGCGCGCCACGTTGGCGGTGTTGATCGTTTTGATACCCCAATCGTTAAATATCTGCAGCGCATAGAGGGCTCGCGAGTGGTTAATCGAGCGTTCGAAAATCATGTCATACTGCTGATATGCCTTGGGATCGTGCAAGTCAAACACCAGAGTGCGATCGTCCAGCTTTTCGTACTCGACGCCACGGGCCGTGAGCGCTTCAAATAACAATTTTTCTTCAACACGGATGCGAGAGCACAACACCCCCACGCGCATATCTGCTCCTATTCTCCCCAGTCCTCTTCTTCCTCCGGTGCCAGTGCAAACTCGAGTGGATCTTCACTAATGACTTCGAGCTCGGCCCCACACTCTTCGCACTCGATAATCTCGCCTTCCTCCAACGCCTCATCTGTGATGATTTCGGCACCACATTCTGCACATTCTGCCATGGTCATGTCCTCCTTCCAGAACTTCTCTGACGAGCTTTCTGTTATACCACAGCCCGTCGAAGAATCAACAATGGTGTTGCCAGTGCGGCTGACCCCCATTGCGGCATGCAATCCTACGCCATGCCTGCTCAAGATGCAACCTGTACGTTGTGACAGCGGTGCTGGTGGTATACTGTCGGCAGGGGAGATGGGAGTATGAGACCACGAGGCCAAGACACAGTGAGGAGACGATGACTGATCCCAGAGTACAAATTCTTGATAAAACGGTCTGCTACGATGGCTTCTTTCGCATCGAGCGTTACCGGCTGCGCCATGAGCTGTTCCGGGGTGGCTGGAGTCGGGAGCTCACGCGCGAGCTCTTTGAGCGTGGGCATGCGGCGGCTGTGCTGCCGTATGATCCTGTGCTCGATGCGGTGGTATTGGTCGAACAGTTTCGTATCGGCGCCTTAGAGTCCCCCGGCGATCCATGGCTGCTCGAAATCGTTGCTGGCATCATTGATAAACCTGACGAAACCCCGGAAGACGTGGTCCGACGTGAAGCTGTTGAAGAGGCCAACTGCTACATCCAGGATATCGTGCATATTTGCGATTACTTCGTTAGCCCGGGCGGGACATCTGAGCGCATCTCCCTGTTTTGCGGCAAAGTCGATGC
>JBMDXC010000600.1:0-1950 GCA_048594805.1 Candidatus Entotheonellaceae bacterium
GCACCGATCTACGGCTGGTTCACCGAGGGATTTGACACGGCGGATCTGCGAGAGGCCAAGGCGCGGCTTGAGGCGTTGGCGTAACGCGACGCCGGCGGACACGCCTTCCCTCCTTACGACGCTAGATATGCGTGCCGTAAGTTACTGAGTATAAAGCGCTTTCATGAGGTATTGGTCGGAACTGTCCATGAATGCTCACTGATATCCCGCATCGGAAGAGTCACCCATTAGAAGGCTTCCGTCAAGAGGCCATACCTCTCCCGTCCACAACTTTTGACATTTTTTCCCGTTGTGTTCCGCTCGGCACACTCCACCCCCACATAGCCATCGCAGACGCATCCCTGTTTTCATTCCCGTGGCGTCGACGGCAATGCGCCGCACCAGTCACCCATCAGGATCAAGGCCTCGTGACGTCTCGCTCGTGCGCCAGACGTCTGCCCCTGGCATCGCGGATGCCCCAGAAAACCTTCGGTTCCCTGCCGTGTTCAATCGTGTACAGCGTCCAGATCGCATGGCTCCCTCACGGGTCCACCTTTTCGAGGGCTCACGGCAGAGGCGTTGCACAACTCAGCCAGACGGTGGCAGGCCCTCTGTCAGAGGTTGAGACTGGGACTAATCAGATAGAGTGGCTATCAACCAACTCTTCCCCGAGCCTCCAGTCTCAACCCCACTGTGGAGCAGCTGTCAGCCAAACGCTTTCGTCGCCTCATAGGGCACGACGTCGCGCATGAGGTAATAGCAGGCCCGTGCCAGCTTATGCGCCACGGCTTTCCGTGCCAAGACCGTGTTGTGGCGGCTCTTGGCCAGCTTGCGTTGGTAAAAGCGCTGGGCGGCCGGCTGAAAACGCAGGGCAAACTGCGCTGCTTCCATATACGCCCACGCCAAATATGGGTTGCCATTTTTGACATTGCCTGTCCCTTTGCGCTTGCCATGGCTGAGCTTCATGCTGTCCACACAGCGGCAATACGAGGCATAGTGCCCCACAGTGGGAAAACGGCTGATCGCACCGGTTTCCAGAGTAATGGTTTGGGCCAAGATCGTCCCAATGCCAGGCACGGTGAGCACCTGCTCGTACACTGGCGTGTGGTGGAGGTGCTTATGGACGCTCTGTTCCAACGTTTTGATCTGGTGCCGTAGACAGTCCAACACCACGAGGCTACTGGTGACCGCGAGCACCTGGGTCTCGTCGGCCAACACGGTCGTCAGGTCCTGCTTCGTCAGCTCGTGAATGCGTTTGCCGCTGAAGCGTGCCCCCGTATTCCGCGCCAGGATGTTGTGCACACTGAGGACATTGGCGGTGTGCTGACGCACCAAATGCGCCCGTTTGCGTAACACATCGCGTACCGCCCGTTCGGCCTTGGGGGAGATATACCCTTCGGGTAACACCCCCAAGCGGAGCAAGTGCGCCAACCAGCGCGCGTCCGAGTCATCATCCGTATACTTCAGACCGCTATACTGTTGCATCGCGGCCGGGTTAGCCAGATGGACCCAATACGCCGCCTCCATCAACCCGTCGACTCACCAGTACCAGTTGTAGGTCGATTCGACCACCAAGCCGTTTATCTCTGAATGATAAGGATCTAATTGTTCTAAGATCATGGGCAAATCGTTGGATAGTCGTTTCCGGTAGATCACCTTGTCCTGTTCATTGAGTAACACAATTACACTATTGTTTGCGTGTAGATCGATCCCGCCGTATAGTGGCATTTCCGTCTCCTCATCGGGCTCTGTAGTGGATTGTCACATCGCGTTAACAACCCAACTGTAGCGCTCGTTTGAGGAGCCTTCTATATGATTATCAGGTTATAACCCTACAGCGACATCTATATTTGACATGAGTGCAGGCGCTCGGTAGGCTCCTCCTGCATACCCCGTGTATCATCAGGAGGCCCCGTATGTTGCCAGCCTGTCGGACTGCAAGCGAAGGATTTGTCATCCCCGCGTTTGAGA
>JBMDXC010000601.1:0-11651 GCA_048594805.1 Candidatus Entotheonellaceae bacterium
TTTAACAACGTCTATCAGATAATACTAGAAAATTCCGTAAGAAATATCATGCCACAAGATGAGGAATACGAAAATATTCGCTTGCATTCATATATGATTTCCCTCATTGCTGGAGAAATAGCTTCTCATTGCCAAAAATCGAAACCTCTAGTCAATACTACAGTCGGCATATTGCATGATGTTGGCAAAATAGTTACACTTCTCCTAAAAAGAAAATATCCAAACATAAAAGAACTGATTAACATGATAGACGATTCCAAGGTCGGTGCCTGTTTGCTACACAACTGGGGATTTCCAGAAAACATTATAAAAATTATTGAATACCAGTATGAACCTGCATTTACAAATCTAGAAGATATTGATCAAGAATTCAGATATGAGATTTCTATACTGTATTTATCTCACCGATGTTATGACATAATGCTTGGAGAGGATAATACAGAAACTGTATTTATTGATAATTTCATAGAACTGCTCGGTATTCATGAGAAAAATTGCCAGACATTTTATCAGAATGTAATATTACCTGCGCTGTTAAAGAACAAGAAGCGCTTGCCAGAAAGAATCAGTAACCTTGTGCATCAACAGACTCTAGAGCAGTATCCGGCACACGCCCATGCTTCCTAAAAAGCAAAACGAGTTATTGGCCTCTGACAATAAATGAATTGCGCTCTTTTAGAGTTTCTTTTCCATATTGCAGAGCAAGGGTAAGGGCATATTCCCCATTTTCGGCTTCCTTAGGAATGCCAATGAAGACATCTATCGTCCAGGTACCGGGCTTAAATTCATATGCCGTGGTATCTCGAAACACCTCATTTCCTTTAAAGAGCACAGTCCTGGTAATACTTCCTTTTAGAGTTTCTGAAGGAACAAATGGGCAAAAGGCATACTGTATTCGCTGATTGATTTCCTTTCCAGGCGTCACTACGTCTGGTAATACCTGCACCTCTTCGAGTTTAAGCATCCTCTTAGAGTAGAGGACACAAACATATTTTTCTTGGGTTTTCTCCGGCGTGCGCACCATCTTGTCGCCTTGTTTGCGTGTGGACGCAATGATGTTCTGAGAGACTGTCCTGATACTGTCCATAACACAACCGCTCAGCATGAGAAATATTGCGACCAACTGTATAAGTAGTGTAGCTGAGAGCTGGAACTTTGGTGTCACTTTTTGATATACCATCTCCCAGAATCCTGTGCTCCCTCTTTGAAAGAGGGTTGTGCTGGAGCATCATGGCTGCTCCGTGCCCTCCCTGCAGAGGGTGCTTTCGCTCTGTCCTGACCGGAAGCCCGTAATGGTGTCTCGACTGATCCTAGTTCTTTTTCAACTTGGTTTTTTGGAGCCGAAATTTTTTGCGGTTTCTGCTTAGACTTTTTCAACTCTTGAGGTGGCACAGGCTGAGACCCTCCTTGGCTCTCGGTATCATTCTTTGGGAGTGGCAAGCCCGCAGGAAGGGCCTCCCGTGGTACCTCGTGTGGTGCTGAAGCTCTGGTGGCTCCTTCCTCAACAGCCCCGGGTTTGCGAGGCGTATCCATGGGAGGTATGGTTGCAACTGGTTGTGGCAGGGTCTCCCCGAGAGTGTTTGACTTGCCTCTAGCAGGGGTCTCCGAGGCTCCCTGCGACAGCGAAGACCTTTCTTCCACGACGCCTTCCAGGGGTTCGGAAGGAGATGGACGGGCGGTACTGACGGGTATCCTGCTCCCGTCGGTTGTCCCAACCGGTCTTGGCATCACCGCAGCTCCGGGAGGTGCAGGCTCGTCGGAGGACTCTGACTTCAGCGGAGTCACCACATTGTCACTGGACTGAGGCGCAACCGGCAATGGACTCGTGGAAGGGGATACTATCTCACCTGGTGGCTTAGGAGACAGTCCGGCTCCGCTTGGAGCATGGAGCATACCCAGAAAAACCAGAAGACCCGCTGTGGCGACCGAGGATGCCAGGATCAGGGCGGGTACCAGATAGTGCTTCCAGCCCCTGGGATGACGGGAAGAGAGAAGGTCGGTGCCGTTGGGATTGGCGCTGCTGGCAAGCCTGGTTGCTTTGATCTGGGCCGATGCTATGGACTGTTGTGAGGCGTGCTGAGTTTCCTGGATGTGGATTGTCGCTGGCTCAGCCTTGACGGTATTGGTCTTGAGGACTCCTAGGAGCGCGGACAAGGCCATGCGAGTATCCATCTGCGGAAGACAGCGGGCCAGCGCCAGGGAGAATGTCTCGGTACTCTGAAAACGCTCCGTAGGGGCCTTGGATAAAGCTCGAAAGATGACCTGTTCGAGTTCCGCAGAGACCGCAGGCATGATTTGCCGGGGCGAGGGTGGCTGGGCTTCCACATGGGCCCGTACCAGCGCGTATTCGCTGTCGCTCTCAAAGGGCAAACGGCCTGTGACCAGTTCATACAGCAAAATGCCCAGAGAATAAATATCAGACCGGGCATCAGTGTCTTCACCGCGGACTTGCTCTGGTGAGATGTATTCCAGGGTACCCACCAGGCGCCCTTGTCGTGTCAAGTGAGTCGATCCTAAGACGCGCGCCAAACCAAAATCCATGACCTTGATGACACCTCCATCTGTCAACATCACATTGGCGGGCTTGAGGTCGCGATGGACGATGTTGCGTCGATGGGCAAAACCAATCCCGTCGAGGGCCTGCTGGAAAAGCTCGCCGGCAACCACAGGCGCCAAAGCCCCACGGACCTGGAGGACGTGCTGCAAGGTCCAACCCTGGACGTATTCCATGGCCAGAAAAAAGTTGGTACCTTCCTGGAGAAAGGCATACACAGTCGCAATGTTGGTATGCTGCAATTTCGCCAGGATGACCGCCTCCGCACGAAAGCGCTCTACCACGTCCGGCCGGCTAGCCAGTTCTGGCCGGAGTTGCTTGATGGCCACCTGGCGTTCCAACATCAAGTCTTCCCCAACAAAAACCTCACCCATGCCGCCGGAGCCAATGGTGCCGGTAATCTTGTAAGTGCCAATGGTTTTGCCGATCATGGCGGGCACTCCTTGACAACGTTGCTCATGGGACGATCGGTTGCACACTGGAGCTGTATGTCTTCTGGACACGCAGCAGTAGCCGCCGCTTTGACGTGTAGTACACCAACGGTAATATTATCGTAACCGCCGCCTGCCTTCGCCAGCGCGATGAGTTTCTCGCAGGCGGTCGCAGGTACTTCCGTCAAGGTGACGGTTTTAATTGCGTCCTCATGCACTAAGTCAGACAGACCATCAGTACACAAAATGAACCGATCATCCGTCTGGATGGGAAAGGGCTGCCCCCAGGTCGCCACCGCAACGCGGGGATGTGTACCCAGAGCACGCAGCAGCACATTTTTGTCCGCATGATGGCGGGCCTGCTCCTGGGTGATGAGCCCCTGGCGTAGCATCTGCATGACCACGGAATGGTCTTCCGTCATCAGATAGATGGTCTCGCCTCGCACCAGATATAAGCGGCTGTCGCCAACGTGGGCACAGTAGGCCATCCTCCCTCTGAGGACAAGGCTGACACATGTGGTGCCCATGCCTTGGTAACAGGAGTTACGCCGGGCGGTACGATAAATTTGTCGGTTGGCTTTAGAGAAGGCGTTTTGGAGGGCCCTGTGGGGTTCGGCCGCGTCTCGGTAATATACCTGATCGATAGTGCGAACTGCCATTTTGCTGGCCACTTCACCAGCGGCATGCCCTCCCATGCCATCAGCCACCAGGGCCAGCAAGCCCCATCGCGCCTGCGGGCTGGGCGACTGTGGATAGGAATAACTGGCATAATCTTCATTATTGGCCCGGCGACAGCCCTTATCACTGAGCATGCTGATAGTGATAGAGTATGGGGAGGTCTCTGCCTCAGCGTCCACTACGTTTATCCATCCTGTAAGAATACTCATTCTCATAGTTGTTGACTAAAAAATCGATTTCCCGATCTTGAAAACCCTCGCGCTTCAAAACAGCCCTGATACGTGCACCAACCGTCGCATTGAATATCCAGGGGGTGGTACTCACGTAGCCATCATCCTGGTAAACATTAACCCCACTGGGATAGGTGCTCACGGACACAGGTACTTTTCTCACCGCGTTAGGGACCTCCTCTGTAGGGACGGGAGTGGAGGATAACAGAAGCAAGAGCCATACTATCAGCATTCCTAGTACGAGAAAACCTCCTACAGTTCCGTAGCGCCACAGGCATCTCGAATGACGTATTACGGGCCGACCTCTCTGTGGTAGGGAATCTACTTCGGGTAGCCGCAGAGCACTCACAAGCCGGTCGAGAGTTGCTACATCGTCCGGGCTATAGCCAGTGAAATCGATATGCTGAATCAACCGTAACAGGCGGGGCACTTGACATGCCTGACGCAGCACTGGGACAATGGGCTTCTTTTCGTCCAACGCCATTTGCAACTCGCCTTGCACTTGCTGTGATGCCACCGCAGCAGGAGAGAGGACTATCAGGAATTGGCCACAATCACGCAGAGCGCTATCAATATTCTGGTTCCAGTTAACACCGGCAGGAATGTTCCACTGATCTAGCCAGACAGAGGCACCTCGGCTTTGCAGCCGTGTGGCAAGGCGGAGGACAAAACTCTGGTCCTTACGTGCGTAACAGATAAAAATGTGGTCGCCCATATGGAGCTACACCTAGCGAGGCAACGGTGTATAGACTGCTATCGTCAATCGAGCACCGGTTTAATCCCCATAATATCCAAACCGTGTTGAATGGGAATCGCAAAGCTAATCAGCACATCACCTTTGTTCATGAAACTGAATATGCCTATGACGCGACCGTGGTCGTCGACCACCGGACCACCACTGCTTCCTTTGCCGGTGGCGTTGACCGTCAACTGAATGACATCGCCGAACTCGCTGTAGTAATCATAGGCAGCGCCGCCTTTCGGCACAGCCTCCCCACGGATAAGCCGGCCTATCAACCCCCCGGTGACCGTTAGCTCAGGCACCTCCCAGATCTTACTAGGCCGATTGAATGGATCGAGGGACTTCGTGCGGACCGCTACGGGGGGAGAAACTTGCGGATATCCTAGAACGGCAATTACGTCGCCGGGCTGACTGCCACTGGAGTCCTCTTTCACCTCCACTATGGGCAATGAGTCGGGGACATCAATCTTGATCAGAGCAACATCATGCTGGTCAGAGATTCTGACTAGCCTGGCAGGTATGCGCAGCTTGTTTTCGGGGAAAGTAACCTCAAGCTTGTCAAAGCGACCTTCGAACCGACTGTTCAATCCTACATAATACTTGCCTTGCCTTTTTTCTATTAATAGATCGTCATTAAAAGGGACCCAATTATTAGCTTCTTTCACTAGCTCCGCCAAGCGCTCTGGATCTCTGATTGGAGGTTCTTTCGGTTTATATTGCACTTCTAGATTGGGCTGGCCCAGGGTTTTCTGGTTCTTCACTTGGAAAAGCTTACTTGGGATGCGAGGAAATGCGTCATGTTTGGTATGCCATGCCGCCGCCATGTGTCGGTTGGTCAGGATATAGCCATTGTTTGACACCACAAAGCCAGAGCCCTGATGGTTACCGCCAACAGGCCAATCGCCACGGTTGTCAGAATCGGTGGAAAGCCAGGGATAGACGCGATGGCCAATTTGGATATAGAGTGGGTATTCTCCATCATAGCGATGATAAACCTGCCGATCACTCTTTGTATAGATCAACTTCCAACTTACTTCCATATAAACAGTAGCCGGGCCAAACTTGCGAACGATCTCGGCTGGACTCATGGTTGGACCGGTCGGAGACGTGTTCCGGCTCACCCTCACCATGTCTTGGGTAATTTTGACCTGTTCGCCTAGACTTGCATAGCGAGTAGCCATCTCCCGTTTGTTCAGAAAGACCAGCACACCGGCCACAATGATGATCACGCCGACCATTGCGGCAGTGAGATTGACCAAGGTTCTACGAGAACTCTGTTGATAGAGGCTTAGCATCCGCTCCACTGTGGCACGGCCTACTGGAGGCTTGGTCAGGGAACTGGACGGGGTGGGGCTGAGCCCCGAGTCCCGCGTCTCACGCACGGGAGCAGCTTCTCGGGTCGGACGAAGCATACCGTCGGTCGAGGGCTCAAGATCGAACTGGAATTCCGGTCCACCGGGGCCCAACTGGATCACATCTCCAGGGACAATGCTGGCGGTGCCAGAAATTCTTTGTTTATTCACATACGTCCCATTACGGCTGTTCAGATCGGTGATCACGAAGGTGTCGTCGTGCCCTTCCTTACAGAAAATTCTGGCGTGCTGCTTACTGACCAGATCGTCCATCTCGGGATCGTAGTGTATTGTCTGGTCTGTGTCCCGTCCCAGGGTAAGGGCTTTGAACTGGTCTGCCAGAAATTCGTCGACTTGATTTGCCTTGGAGCCGCTGATATGCCTAAGGATGATGCGTCGCATAAGCCTGCACTCCAGACGTCAAGGTTATATACGACTGCTGGTATGAGGATTGGTACCATTATACACAAAATTTAGAAAAAACTATAGCGCTTTAGAAAAGATGGTGAACCGATGGTGAAATGAAGTACAGGTGGATAGGAATTTCAAAGGTGTTTTGGCACTTCGCCACGCGGAAGGCCTGCCTTGCGGGAGCCGGCATCCAGGACATGTTGGGCAGCGTAGGCCGTCCGCCACCAGGCGCCGGCCGGCACCGCACCAAGGTTCGCTTGCTCCAGGCACCCCTCCGCGTGTTGCTCGACGCGGAAGCCTTGTATTGCGGGATCACACGGCGGAGGCCAGGGACGCCTCCACTGCCTGAGCAGCCTGATGCTGGCCGCGTGCGGGATCTGCGGCCGCTGTCCGCTCATCCTACGCCGCGCGTCGCGTCTCGTGGCGGGGGATGAGCCAGCGTACACCTAACCCAATGGGCCATCGACCCGATCACCTTCCATGCACCCAAAACGCCCATCGATGGCGACGCTTGTGATTGCTCTGGGGTCGTTGACCTCATGCATCAGCAGGAAGAAGGCCCATGTGAGAGCCTCATAGCCATAGGTACCATGTAGATCGTTTGTCTTCCTCTGGTTCGAGCGACTTATGATGTGATCCCTCTACACATTTCTTCCGTTGAGCCCCCATGCAAACTCCCGTATGCTGAGGGCGTGTCCAGCACAGTGACGATGACCATGCAGGAGGACGCTATGCGCAGTATTGACATTCACGCCCATCTGACCCCTCAATGCTTCTGGCGGACCACCGAGGGAGGCGGCACCTGGCACACCATAGGGCGCCAGCAAGACGCCCGCGGTCGGCAGTATGCCATTGTCGGCGGCAAACGCCAGCAGCTCCCCCCGCGCGCCCGCTGGACTCCTGAGGAACGTCTGGCCGACATGGATTCCCTGGGCGTCGACATCCATGTCGTGTCTCCCTATTCGGGCTTTTATAACTATGACCTGGACACGACCGTTGCTGTGGCGACGTCCCGAGATGCCAACAATGAGATTCGAGACATGATCAGGAGCTGGCCGGACCGCTTCGCCGGGCTGGCCACCCTGCCGATGCAAGACGTGCCTGCAGCCATCGCCGAACTGGAGCGCGTCATGGTCCAGCTCGGCTTCAAAGGGGCGATGATCAACGATCAGGTGAATGGGCGCCCGCTCGATGAGCCAGCATTTCTGCCTTTCTGGAAGGCCGCCGAGCAACTGGGAGCCCTGATCTTGTTCCACCAGGGCGGAGGGACTATCGTCTCCTCACGTCTCCCACGCTACCACCTGCCCAATACCATTGGCAACCTGGTGGAGCGCACGCTCACCTTTGCTTCCCTGGTGTTCGGCGGGGTTATGGATGCTTGTCCCAACCTCAAGATTTGCTTTGCGCACGGTGGTGGCTACACCTGCTATGGCATTGGCCGGATGGACTACAGCTGGCGAACCCGTCCAGAGGCCCGTCAGCATATCCAGCAACCACCCAGCGCCTATTTACGGCGCTTTTACTACGATTGCATCGTCTATACGGAGCAGGCGTTACGCTATCTCATTGATACCGTAGGGATAGACTGTGTCGTCTTTGGCACCGACTGGCCCTATGATATGGAGTTCGACTGGCCGGTATCGTGGATCTTGAGTCTCGAGAGCCTTACGCAGGACGAAAAAGAGGCAATCCTGTGGAAAAATTTGGAACAGTTACTTCGTCTCTAAATCTGCCACGCAGTTGGCGCGAGAAGGAGGTATGTGCATGCGGACCATTGACATCCATGCCCATCTGATGCCGCAATGTCTCTGGAAGACCATTGATGCTGGACAGGCCTGGCATGGCAGCCGCTATGAGCAGGGAGCCGGGCTGGGGGCTGTCATCCGTGACGGCAAACGCATTCCCATCCAAAGCCCTAAATTGCGCTTCACACCGGAAGAGCGCCTCCAGGATATGGACGCGCAGGGGGTGGATGTGCAAGTAATCTCCATCCATATGCCACTCGTCGGCTATGATCTGGACCCCACTGAGGGTCGGCAACTGGCACGGGATGTCAACGACGAGATTGCCGCCATGACTCGCCAGTGGCCTACGAGGTTCGCGGGCCTGGCCACCCTGCCGGCGCAGGACGTCGGGGCTGCCGTCGAGGAGCTAGAGCGCAGCGTGACCACCCTCGGCCTCAAAGGTGCCGAGCTCGACACCGTGATGCAGGGGCATACCTGGGATGAGCCGCAGTTCTTGCCGCTGTTCAAAGCGGCGGAAGCGCTGGGTGCCGTGCTGTTCTTTCATCCCCAGCCTCAGGATAATCTGGTGCTGGCCCGGACGAACAAATACGGCCTGGCCAATAGCATTGGCGTGCCCGTGGAAGACGCGCTGGTAGTGGCGGCCCTCATTTTTGGGGGGATTCTCGACGCCTGTCCGGCGCTCAAGGCCTGCATTGCCCACGGGGGTGGGCCAGCATGTTTTGGCATGGGCCGCATGGACCGAGGCTGGCAGGTGCGCTCCGAGGCGCGCCTCCACATTCTGCAGCCCCCCAGCACCTATCAGCGTCGCCTCTACTACGACTGTATCACGAGCAGCGAGGCGGCCTTGCGCTTTCTCATCGACCAGGTGGGCGTGGACCGCGTTGTCCTCGGCAGTGACTGGCCCTTCGTGCAATGGGAGCCCTCGCCGGTAGCCTGGGTGCAGGGACTCCAGAGCCTTACCGCGGAGGAAAAAGCCAAAATTCTCTCGGAGAACCTGGCGCAGCTCCTGGGACTCTAGCACGAGGCATCAGGCGGATGGCGCTAGACCGCGAGATAGCCGCCATCCACCACCAGTTCAGTAATGGCCGGGATGGCGCACTTCATGCCTAAAAAGCCGCCTTTGGCATTGACCGCTATCAGCCTGTCCCAGGCTGCCGTGCTCATGAGGTCCGGATCAAAGCTACCACTGATTCCCGCATTGTTCACCAGAATATTTAAGTGGCCAAAGGCGGCCACTGTAGTGCCTACCACCTCCTGCCAATCCTCTTCGCTGGTGACGTCCAGCCGCACGAAGCGGGCCTCGCCGCCAGCCGCAGTGATGTCCGCAACGACCTGGTGCCGTTCTGCTTCGAGCAGGTCAGCCACGACGACCCTGGCCCCTTCCTGGGCAAACAGCTTGGCTTCGGCCTCGCCCATGCCATTGGCGGCGCCCGAAATGAGAGCAACTTTGCCTTGTAGTCTCATGCGTGTTCCTTCGAGATAGAAAGTGCACAGTGGGGACAGGAGGAGACCAGCATACCATAGAGCAACGCCCCGCCTGAAGGACAGCGGGGCGTGTAGACGAAGGTAGCGATTACTTCTTTGCAGGAGTGGATTTGGCCTGTTGGCTGGCCTGCGCCGTCTGCACTGGGTCCGTGACCATCTTGTCGGGCACCGGTGCCGTCGCCACCTCTTTAACCTCGGTTTTGTCCACCGCCGCTTGAGTTTTATGGGCGGCACAATCGGCGCCTGCCAGAGCAGCAGTGCTGAACAGAGCTGCGACACCCAATGACACGATGAGACTAAGGACTCTCTTCACATCGGCCTCCTTCTCTGCGTTGGTTGTCCCTTGGGTTTTTAACTCCTCGTTTCAGACACTACCCCACTTCCCCAGGACTGTCAAGCGCCTGAGCCCTAGCACAACAGCGCTCACTGAGCTACGCGGCGTTTTTACTGCGCGCGCACCTGCGGCAACACGTCCTTGACACACCGTTCCAGTTGCCCAAACTGATCTGGACCCCCAAAGCGCAGGACCAGCGTCTGTGCTCCTGCAGCGACGAAGGCATTGAGCCAGACCGCACAGCTCGCAGCGGTCCCAGCGCACAGACCCTGCTGGCGTAAGAGGACTTCGTAGGGAGCACTGTAATAGCCCTCAGCAAACGCCTGCATCTCGCGCTGTGCCTGGGCGACGTCGTTGTTGATATTCAGCGTGGTGTAGACACAGCGGGGCAGGGCCTGCACGTCTTTGCCCATTTCCCTTGCCAACCCTTGCAGCCGCTGCCATTGCGCGGCAAAGACCTCTGGTGAGCGCGGGTTGGGGAACCAGCCATCGCCCAGGCGCAGGGCCCGGCGTTGCGCGTTGTCGACTGCGCCAGCGATCCAGATGGGAATGCCAGAGGCCTGGATTGGACGCAGGCCAAGGCTGACGTCCTGAAGCTGAAAATAGCGCCCGTGAAAGCTCACACTCGGCTCCATCCACAGGCGGCGCATGAGGGTGACACATTCCTCGAAGATACCGAGACGGTGGGCGAAGTCCACACCACAGGCGGTGAATTCGCGCGCAATGGACTGATTGTTCGTGGCGACTCCGAGGCCGAGAATGAGGCGCCCCTGTGACATGATATCGACATTCGCTGCTTCATTCGCCAGGAGCACGGGATGACGCAGCGCCGGTAACAGCACCGCGGTTCCCAGCTTCACCCGCTGTGTGCGCGAAGCCACGGCAGCGAGTGTAGTCATGGCCTCAAGTCGAGGTCGTGCCAATATGCTGTCCCCAACCCACACAGAGTCAAACCCGAGATCCTCTGCCCGGACTGCCAGGTCGATGATTTTGCTGAGATCGGGTGCGCCCGACGCCATGACGACTTCGCGCGTTGGGAGCAGCAACCCGATGGAAACTGCTTCGTGTGCCATGAGATTCTCCTCTGACTGTCTCCTGTCTTCTCCTGTTGCCCTACTGTGCATTGAGCCGTGTGAGCTTTGGTGTTGGACGCGGCTATCACACGCGTGAGGTCGAATCGCTCGGTGGTACCGTGATATATATGGAAGCCAACCGTGAGATCTTCGGAGAGCAAGTGAAGATTATCTTCAAAGCGTTTAACGAGCAAGCGTTTTGCTTAGATGCTTCCATACACTTTCTCTGAGCATCATCCCTACGGACCCAGGAGATTGAGGGTGAGGGGGATGCTGAGCGGGCTGTTGAGCGTCCCCGGTGCCGTGACTATCACCGTGGCCGCAAACGGACTCTGCGCCGCACTGAGCCGCGTGACATCGACGGCCACCCCCACCGGTTGCTGGCCAAAGACCGCTACCGTACCCGTCGTCGGGGTCAGGCTCAGCCAGGGCACATCCGCCGCCGTGCTGAAGGTCAGGGCCTCGCCACAGGCCGAGGTCAGCAGCAGCGTCTGCGGCGGCGGATTGAGTCCCGCAAAGGCGTTAACGGTCAGGGCCTTGGGCAGCACCTGGAGCAGGGGGCCTGTGGGAGCCTGGAGGGTGGTGGTGGTCAGGGGGCTCAAGAACGGCCCGAGGA
>JBMDXC010000602.1:0-5471 GCA_048594805.1 Candidatus Entotheonellaceae bacterium
TCTTGTATGCCGCCTTAGATCCGTCCATTGCCAGCAAGGCCAAAAAGGGAGAATTTGTGGAGTCTATGGACCACTTTAACCTACTACAAAGCGTTAGAAATTGAGCGAAAAACATTATGATGACCTGAAAAAAGTGGCGACCAACTCTTGATATTGAAAGTCATAGCAACGCACGAGTCAAAACCACCGGACTTTTTTCCCGTGTTGGCGTACGGCGGTGTTAGGATCGTTTCTATCTTTTCGCCAGGTAGGATGACGAAAATGGAGGACGAAATCGCCGTTGTAGGAGGCCACGCCATCGTTGAAATTGACCTTGCCAATAGTCTGCCATTTCGTAATACTTTGTCTTTGCCCTTTGGGAGAAAAAATGAATCCTGATCTTTGCCCTGTGTCTGATACAGCTATATCAAAGCTGAGTATGCGTTGAGGGGTGGGATTCCCCTTATCGAAGATATGGGCCAGGACCTCATTGCGCACATCTTGTTCGTCGCGCACTAGATGGCCAGCCGCGGCTTTTAAACGCAGAAATGCTGGGGCATGGGTCGGTTCCTCCACGCCTTGTCCCAATTCCGCAATGGGGTAGACCTGCCGGATCGTGGCCATGCGATCCACGAGGGCAAAGACCAGCCCCTCTTTGAGTAAGATAGGAATTTCATTGCCACGATTGAACCCGGTGACATGGGGCGCGTTGGTGAGCTCGACCTCGGTGAGATGCGAGGCGGTTGTCCCTCCTAAATCATCGACGAGAAACACGTTGGCTGTTTGTAGCAATGTGGCGTGGTGTTCGTCCACCGTGGGATAGAGCTTCAGGGCGATTCCATACGAGCGCCTGAGACCTCGCAGCGTCATGGTTACGCCGGTACTGATACGGGCGATCACGATACCCTGACTACCTTTTTTGAAATAACCGGAATAGGGATTCGCCTCGGTGATTGTCCAGACGCCTGTGACGCAGACGCCGTTGGGGCGCACCAATCTGCGAAAGCCTTTCCTATCTTCGCCCCACCGGAGATCAGCAGTGGAATCTAGCGTTCTGATCGAGGCAAGTTTGAATTGGGGGGGCAGCCCGCCTGGCAATGAGCCTGCGTAAACGCTTTTCGTGGTGGTCTTATAGTGCGGCAGCGGCGGTGCGTTAGCAGCACCCCACACTAGCTGATAAGGATTCGCAAAGATAGCCGCTTTCACGTCGCTGAAATGCGAACCTTGGGCATCGGTATCTTCCTGGGTGAGATCCTGTCTTCCAAACATCGCATCTGGAGCTGGTCTTGAACTCATGATCGACCTCCTGTGCATGGGCCTGAGTATGCGAGGGCACATGTGGGCTCATGGCGATGTTCGACCACAAGCCATGGTTCGTCCGGCAATGCTGGCCGGTCCTAACGCGAAGTCTTTTTCCGAAAGGAGCTGCCCCATGGCGCCTTGCAGGCGCCATAAGCCACAGGGTGCTGCGCGTGTGCTTAGCTCACCAGCACTGTCTCCGCAGGAGGGGAGGAGGGCGTGCTATTGCTAGGAGCCCAGTACCAATCTCTCAAACCCCGAGATTTAATTTTCTTCTAGTACTAGTCGCTTAATTTACAGCGGTTTGTCGCGCGTCAACCCTGGCTGAGGCGCAGCGTATCTCCTCACCATTGCAAAGCCAATCGCGTGCAGGTAGTGTTCAAAAAAGGAAGATGAGGGGTTAGCTCTGAGCTCTTACCTCTTTCACAACAGCGGCTTGTGAGCTTCACGCGTGGTGTATCTCCACCTGTAGACCACCATTGAGAGTTTACAGTACCTAACACGCTCTAGAGACGCGCAAAATAATCGTCGAACGTGAACGGCACCAGCCCCAGGGGCTCGTCCTCACGTGGTGTCGACTGCGGATCACGGGCCAGCCCCGTTGACGTAGGGAACCGGACCCGGGCGGTGAGCGCGGGGACCAACTCGGCGGTGAGCCGCGCCAGCAGCACTCCCACGCCCGTACCGAGTATGCACCATGTGAGCAGCGTCGCGACCGTGGTCGTGTGCCGTGTCGTCGTGAGGGGGGATGTGGGGGTCTGGAGCCTCGTGTCAATGCGCTGTCGTCTCATAGGTTTCTCCTGCGCTCTGTGGGCTGCATAGCCCACGCATGGCTGCTGCCAACCCTTACTACTCTCTCTTATAAATACAACTTCCATGCCAGTCAGGCTGTCTCCATGGCGCACCCCGGCGTCCGGCCCCTGCTGGCGACCATAAGGGCAAGCCAGGCAAGGAGGACCGGGTCATGGAGCCCCGAGATCAGGCGGTGCGGAGGCGGCTTCCTGCCCCGGTGCCAAGGGTGGGGCACCACAGACCGCTTATCACGCTGAGCATATCGCTCTGATAGCAGGTGGGGTTGCGGGGTCGTGTATAGGTACACGAATTGGAGGGTTATTGCCCCACACGGAACGCTAGAGGAAGATATGAGGAAGATAGAAGGAGGGTGTTTCAAAGCTGTTGATCTGCCACCCTGTAGGCGAGCAAGAGCAATACGCTGGCTCTCTTCAGCAAGCAATGCTCGATAGGCATACGCCTCGCATACGAGATCCACAACTATGAAACACCTTCCGCTCCCGCTCCTTGTGGTCTCTGGGCTCCTGGAGGCCCTCCAAGCGCACGGCATAGACCATCCTTACAACGGAAAGATAATGAAGTCGTCAAGAGTTTTCGTGCTGGGGGTAGGGCCCATCAACCGCACGGCCTCATGGAGCTGGAGCACGTGCGCAGGCGTGAGTTGCAGCACATGTTCCTGCGGTTGGTAGGTGGCCCCTCGCGGATAATCCTGGCCCGGAACCTGGGACATCTCAATATGGGTGCCCAGGACATGCGTAATCGGATGGTGCTGGCTGAAAGCGACCAGGCGGCTGATGCTCGCTTTATAGGCCCGCCAGTCGCGAATGTACAGGCGTCCGGGGTAGAGGGTATCGCCGGTCAGCAGGAGGCCAGTTTGTCGGTCATACACGGCAATATGCGTCGCCTCATGGCCTGGCACAGGAATAATATCCAGACGCCGCTCGCCTAAGTCGTAGGTGACAATCTGGGTCGGCCAGGCGGTGATCCCGAAAAAGCGTGTGACAGCAGCCAGGGTGGTGTCAACGACAGTCGTATGGGGCTGGCCGCGGAACTGCTCATCGCCAGCAATATGGTCCCCATGGCTATGGGAGTGCGTGACGATCAGCTCAATGCTCTGCTTATGCTGTGCCGCCAGCCACTGGGTAATAATGCTCTGCACGGTGTCACGGATGGGGAAGCGCGTCGCGGCGGCGGTGGCACCCGTGTCTTGGAGGAAGACCTTCTCCCCGCCGAAGAGCAGATAGAGAAAAGGGGCTTCGTAATGAATGCACTTGTTCTGGCGCAGAATATAGGTG
This sequence comes from Candidatus Entotheonellaceae bacterium, assembly GCA_048594805.1. Taxonomy (GTDB): domain Bacteria; phylum Tectomicrobia; class Entotheonellia; order Entotheonellales; family Entotheonellaceae; genus SXND01. Next base: position 3,366 of record JBMDXC010000602.1, read on the forward strand.
TGTTCGTTGTAGCGATGAATCTGGATCGGCGGATCGGTATTCGTCTGGCAATCCTGCGCCCCGTGGATCCAGGTGACATCCAGTGAGCCAGACATCAGCCGTGGCTGCGCGCGTCCTGGTGCAGCCCGGCTCACAAGCCCCATGATCACCAGCCCGGCTGCGCATAGCCATACCACCCGCATCGGAGTGTGCCCCCTACGGTCTGGGCCACGGATGTGCGCGCCGTGCGGACGTGTCAAGGCAGGTTCAACCATCGTGTGCTCCCTTCTGGTTATACCGGAAGAAGTTGGTGGGATCGTACTGGTGCTGCAGCGCGACCAACCTCTCATAGTTGGCCCCGTAAGCCGCCCGCATGACCGCAGGGCCCTCCTCTGCGGCATGGCCCACGTTGGTCACATAGACCCCGCCTGTTCCATACGGCACCAGGGCCTCCCATAACGCCCGGAGCCATGGGATATGCCGGGCGGCCTCCCCCTAGTCTGTCCATTGGCCGATACAGTTCAGGTTGTACCTGGCGTCCCGATGCCCGCATGCCGTGGCCGCCGGACCCCGATTGGCGGCATTACCTCACTGCTGAAAGACGATCACATTCAGAGGCGAAATCGTCTGGGCAAAGTCCATCCGGGCCTCCCAGTCGTACGGGCAGTCCTCCATGCAATCCTAGGCCGCACCGAGCCGCCTGACGGTTGCGCCCATGACGCCACGGCTCATGGGGTCGTGGCCGCAATTCTTGACGCGCAACACCGCGCACCCCTGCTCCAAGAGGGCGTCACTCTACGGCTCGAACATGCCAGGGCTAGAGCAGGTGCCGCCAACGCCACGATGCAAGCGGACCATATCGACACCACGCTGCGCGACGCGCTGCCCAGAGGGCTCACGCGAGCTGCCGCATGGGCCAGCGGCGTGACGGCACCTTGCTGCCACGTCTGGCCCGCATCGGTGCTGCTCACGGCACACACCCCGTCGTGCATGCCGACGTAGAGTGTGCGCTGATCATGACGTGTGCTCTGCATAGTGCTTACCTCTGACTATGAAGTTGTCTGGAAGTAGAGAGTATCACATTCCATCGCATTTCGTGGTGCCGCTGTGAATCCCTGCCGATTGCCTTGATCTTTCAGTGCGTTGTCTTCATCGTAACACATCCGCTTACGAGGCCTGATGAGATGGAGATGACATATGGGCAATGCTGCCAAATCGACACGCCAAAACCGCACTCTCACCGTCGACTTCCACGATGAGACGACCTACGTTGCGCTGCTGGACAACACCAAAGCGTTTGTGGAGTTTATCCTCGCCTTCATCCTCTCCATCGGCTTTCAGCTCACCCACAAATCGACCTGTAGCGGCGGCGGTAGTCTGACTCGTCACGCCCATTATGTGCGAATCCGTCTGGGGGGCTTACCATCTGGCGCATTCAGTGCACGAGATGCAAGGCTGTTTTTACCGTGCTGCCTCATTTCGTCCTGCGTTACCGCCAGATGCAACCCGACGTGGCTCGGGACGCCCTGTTGGCCACCCACGGCGGTCTCAGTCTGGCATGGTGCGCGACGATCTGTCATATCTCGCCCATGGCCCTCTATCGCATCATCTGGGCCTTCGGTCAACACAGTCTTGTCTCGGTGCTGACCCGCTGTGGCTTGCGGCTGCCGGCATATATCCTGGCCGATGAAAAGCACAGCCAGTGTCTCACCGCCAAGGTGTATCTGCCCACGATCGTCAGCGGCCGGGTGATCTGGCACCTGGGCTACAGCGACTCAAAGAGTGCGGCCGCCTTTACCCAGTCCTACGGCGTGTTTCAACAGGCGCCCTTGCACAGGAGCCATCGTATCGCGTGAAGGGGGCCCTCACCTCAGGCGGCTTTCGTTGAAGGGATGGGCACCACCACGTAATTCGGTGGAATCTGGAAAATGCTACACGTTTGCAGCTCCTTGAAAATACTGAGAAGAATGCTAGTGGTATAAAAAACAACGATCCGGCAAAAAGCTAATTTCCCTCACGATAACGGCGTTCCAGGTCCGCGAGTAATAGGGGGCGACGTTTCTTTGAGCGCGCGTGACGCATGATCGTGCGGCGATGCAGAGCCTGCCGCTGACATGCTGGGGCAGG
>JBMDXC010000603.1:0-5941 GCA_048594805.1 Candidatus Entotheonellaceae bacterium
CTCACGGTCGCAGAAGAGTACGGTGGGCAGGGTGGCACGCAGATGGATCTGGTGCTGATGGGTCTGGCCCTCGGCTATCACAGTCAGAGTGTGGCCATTACGCCTGGGGCAGCCGTGAGTTTGGGCATCAAACCATTGCAACTGTGCGGGCGTGAGGATCAGAAGTGCGCCCACTTACCGGATCTGGCGGCAGGGAAACGCATGTTTGTGTTTGGTCTATCGGAACCGGGACGTGGCTCTGATGCGGCGAATCCCGAGGTACGCGCCACGCGTATTACCGGAGGTTGGCGCCTGCAGGGGGAAAAATGCTGGTCCACAAATGCCAAATGGGCCAGTCATATTATCGTGCATGCTATGACCAACCCCGAGGGGCCGCGTGGACATCGCTCGACCTGCTTTATCGTACCTATGGATGATCCGCATGTGCATTACCAGGAGATGCACGGCAAGCAGGTATGGATGCAGTCCTCCACAGGGACTATTACCCTGGAGCAGGTCGAAGTGCCGGACAACGCCATCCTGGGTACGGAACATGACGGGTTTCGCGTCATGGCGACGACCCTCAATGGCGGACGCTTGTTTATTGCCGGCCTGGCGCTTGCCTCCCTGGCCTATGCGCTCGATCGCTGTTGCACCTATGCCCAGGAGCGCCGGCAGTTTGCCGATCAGCCTATTGGGCGCTTCCAGCGCGTTCAGGATGTCATCCTGGATATGGACATTGCCCTCGAACAGGGGCTCACCTGGCTGCTGCATCTGGTCAGACAGTACGATGCCGGGACCCTGCACCGTGAGGCAGCCGCAAAGGTGAAAGTCGAATGCTCCCGGCGCGCTTCGGAGTTACTCCCCCTGGCCATGGAGATCTGCGGTGGCGTGGCCTGTCTCGACGAGTTCGGCTTGGTACGGCACTGGCGGGATCTGTTTGTCTGTCGGGTCGGGGAAGGCAGTAATTTTGCCCTCAAAACGCTGGCGACGCGGCCCCTGATGCCGCACATCCAGGACCTGTTGCAGTAGAGTGGGAGCAGATGAGCGATGACGCGGCGTGTGCATAACTTTAATCCTGGCCCTGCGGCGCTGCCCCTGCCGGTACTGGAGCAGGTGCGAGGCGACTTGCTCGACTTTGCTGGCACTGGCATGTCTATTCTGGAGATGAGTCATCGCAGTGCTACGTATGAACGGCTGCACAATCAGGCTATTGCTGGCTTGCGTACGTTGCTCGGCGGCACGGAAGACCACGCCATCCTCTTCATGGGCGGTGGAGCCCAGATGCAATTTGCTCTGGTAGCCCTCAATCTGTTATCACTAGGGTCCTATGCAGAATATCTGGTCACAGGAGTGTGGAGTGAAACAGCGCTGAGCGAAGCCCGTAAGATTGGGGATGCGCGTGTGCTCTGGTCGAGTGCGACAACAGCACACACTCGCATACCCGTGCCGGGTGAATTCCACATTGAGGCTGGGGCAGCCTATCTGCACTATACCAGCAACAACACGATCGTAGGCACGCAGTACACCTATGTCCCGGCGGCCCGAGACGTCCCCCTGGTCTGTGACATGTCTTCTGATTTGCTGAGCCGTCCGCTGGACCTGTCGCACTACAGTCTGATCTACGCCGGAGCGCAGAAAAACCTGGGACCAGCGGGGGTAACCGTGGTGCTTATCCGTCGCGACCTCCTGGAGCGCTGCCGCTCCGACTTACCGTCCACCATGAGTTATGCTCAGATGGCAGCGCACAACTCGCTGCTGAACACGCCACCGGTATTTGCTATTTATGTTGCTGGCCTGGTCGCCCAGTACCTGCTAGCGCAGGGTGGCCTGGCGGCGGCTGAGGCCCGCAACCGCGAGAAAGCCGCACTCCTCTATGCTACTATCGATAACTCCGAGGGTTTTTATCGTGGCTGGGCGCAGCCGGAGAGTCGCTCCTGCATGAACGTGACCTTTCGTCTCCCTACACCAGCACTGGAGAAGCGCTTCATCGCGCAGAGCGCGCAAGCTGATCTTGTCGGGCTCGCAGGACATCGCGCTGTTGGTGGCGTGCGTGCCTCGCTATATAATGCTGTGTCGCTGGAGGCCGTGCGCACACTGGTGGAGTTCATGGAGGCATTTCAGCGACGCTACGCATAACTATGAAAGCTCATTATCTTTCGCTTCAACCATTACTCCTCTGGCAGCGTGAGGTGCGTCCGATTGACTGGGTGCAGCAGTTTGGACGGCAGGTGCCTGTCGAAGTGGAGATTGGCTTTGGGAATGGGGAGTTTTTGGTCCGTGAGGCCCAGGAGCATCCGGAACACGACTTCGTTGGTATCGAGCAAGAATGGGCCTCTGTGCAACGGGCGCTACGCCGTATCGCCCAGGCAAAAATCCGCAATGTACGCGTGCTCCTCGTCGATGCTCGCATTGCTCTGGAACGACTGTTTATACCGCAGACAGTGCAGCGTGTGTATGCCTTATTTCCGTGCCCGTGGCCCAAGGAACGCCACGTCAAGCATCGGCTGTTTGCCCAGACGTTTCTCACCCTCCTCAACAGTCGGCTCGTACCGGAGGGGGAAGTACAAATAGTCACTGATCATGAGCCGTATCTCCACTGGGTGCTCGCACAGGTGCCAGATACGGGCTTTGCAGCGCAGTGGGCGATGATCGCCCCGCGCTTCAGCACTAAATACGAGCGCAAATGGTGCGAGACGGGACAGCAGGAGTTCTATGACCTGTGTTTACAGAAGACGACCCATGTCACCATACCACTCATAGAGGATGCGACGTTGCACACCCACCGCATTGCGCATTTTGATGCTACCCAACTTCAGCTTGGCACGCTGCACGGTGCTATTACCGTCACCTGCAAAGAGTTCCTCTACGACTCTCGACGTCAGAAAGGCATGATATGGGTCTTCGTCGCCGAGGAGGGTCTTACGCAGGACTTCTGGATTGAGATCGTGCACACTGGCACAGACTGGGCTATCCGCCCGGCTCGTGGCTGTAGCATCGTGCCTACCGTGGGTGTACAGTGTGCGCTGGACCTGGTGCGCGATACCGCCAAGCAGACCGTGCGCGCACACGGGGTCTCTCACAACGTCAATAGAACAGGGTGAAGAAGGATCAGCGATGGAGTCTGCCCACCCCTCAGGCGTGCGCACCGAGCTGCACGATGGCTTCTCTGACCACCTTGATCCGACTGTGCCCCTGGATCTGGCACAGGTACACAGCATCACCGACCTCGTCGAGGCCATGAGCCGGACTGCGTTCGGTGGGCGCAACGTTGGCGAAGCCGCGGATGTTCTCTATGAGATGGCCACCAACCCCGAGTGTCTGGTAGTTGGCACGTTTTCTGGTGCCATGACTGTAGCCAAAATGGGCCTGGTGCTGTGCGACATGATCGAGCAGGGCATGCTGCAGGCCGTCATCACCACCGGCGCTCTGATGGCGCACGGCTTTGTGGAAGCCTCTGGGCGCGTGCATTTTAAATATGATCCGGGGCTGGATGACAAAGAACTCTACTACCGGGGCTACAATCGCGTGTATGACACGCTCGAACTGGAACAAAACCTCGATGATATTGCCGAAATTTTTAACGAGGTCCTGACCGAGGCGGATCCGTCTGAGACATTGTGTAGTTATAAGATCAACCGCTTGCTTGGAGCGTACCTAGTGCGCCACACAACGGGGCGCGGCATCCTCAAAAGTGCCTATGAACACAACGTCCCAGTGTATATTCCGGCCTTTACCGACTCGGAGATCGGCTTAGACTTTGCCCTTACCAACCGCCGGCGCCGGCAGGCTGGGCAGGCGCCCTTTGTCTACGACCCATTTCTGGATCTGGAACACTACACCGAGAGTGTGCGGCCACAGAAAACCGTTGGTATCTTCACCATTGGCGGCGGTGTGCCGCGCAACTGGGGACAACAGGTGGGGCCCTACCTTGAATTGATTGATAAGCGTGTGGGCCAGGGTGGCGGTTTTCAACGCTTCAAGTATGGCGTACGCATCTGTCCAGAGCCCGTACACTGGGGCGGACTGTCTGGCTGTACCTATTCTGAAGGCGTGTCGTGGGGCAAATTTGTCCCTCCCAGCGAAGGTGGGCGCTTTGCCGAAGTGCCCAGCGACGCCACGATTGCCTGGCCACTCATCGTCAAGGCCGTGCAGGAGCGCCTGGCAGCCCACGGGCAGGTGCTGCACAAGCGGTTGGTCTCTGGGGTAGTGTAGCGCCTAAGTCTAGGAGTTGATACAGGAGTGCTGTCGTGCCACCAGACCCTGACATCCAGATTACTGAGACAGTAGCCATACCACCCACCGAACTGCACTTTCAGTTTAGTCGCAGTGGCGGCCCAGGGGGACAGCATGTCAATCGCACCGCCTCGCAAGTCGAGTTGACCTTTGATGTCCTGAATTCCCCCAGCCTGAATGAGGCGCAGCGTGCCCGTGTGCTGAGCAAGCTGAAGTCCTACATCGACACACGTGGTGTCCTGCATCTGACCTCTCAGACGACGCGCAGCCAGCATCGTAACCGTGCCGAAGTCGTCGAACGCTTTGCGCTCTTGCTCCAGCGCGCCCTGCACGTACCCAAGCGCCGTATCCCTACCAGGCCATCTGCTGCGGCTGAGGCACGCCGCCTGGCGGAAAAACAGCGCACAAGTGGGATCAAACAGCGGCGACGCCGGCCGGAGCGAGCAGTCGAGGAGTAGACTGCGTAGCACAACGATGCACTGTGGCAATGGCGAAGAACGTAAAGGAGTCATGTATGCGTTTTGGACTGCTGCTGGCGAATCAGCATCCACCCTCGACTTCGGTAGCGGCGCGCTTTGCCGAGACCATTGAGCAGGTGCGCCTGGCCCGCGATATAGGTTTTGACATGGTGGCCCTGGGTCAGCATTTCCTCTCGACCGAGTTTCAAATGCTGCAGCCAGCTATTGTCGCCGCCCGCCTGGCGGCTGAAACAGGGCCAATGCGTCTTGGCATCACTATCTATCTTTTACCACTCCTGAACCCGGTCGCTGTCGCCGAAGAAGCCGCATCGCTCGATGTGATCACCGGCGGACGGTTTATTTTAGGCGCCGGGCTCGGTTATCGTGCTGTCGAGGACGAGGCCTTTGGCCTGGGTCAGGGCGAGCGTGTGCCGCGCTTGCGGCAGCATTTAGAGGTCGTCAAGCGTCTGTGGGCTGGTGATACTGTGACGTTTGACTCGTCCTACTGCCGTCTGGTGGATGCGCGCCTCGAACTCCGCCCCATCCAGCAGCCCCATCCGCCCATCTGGATTGCCGCCAACAATGACCGTGCGGTGGAACGCGCCGCTGAGCTGGGCGATGCCTGGGTGATTAACCCGCATGCCACCCTGCACACCATTGGCCGGCAGATGGGCCTGTATCGAGCCGCCCTGGCGCGCCTCGGCAAAACCTTCCCAACGGAATTACCGATGATGCGGGAGATCTGCGTCGCCGAAACGCATGAGGCTGCGGTACGGCTGGCGCGACCGTATCTGGAGAAGAAGTACCAGGCTTACGTACAGTGGGGACAGCACCGTGCCCTGCCCGGTGATGACGATATGACCCAGGCGTTTGACGACCTGGTGCGCGACCGTTTTATTCTGGGGGATCCTGATGAATGCACCGCTGAGATTGCCCGCTGTGCCGAAGTAACCGGCGCCACGACCATGCTGTTTCGCATCCATTGGCCCGGCATGCCGCACGAGGTCATCACCAGGGCGATACGGCTTCTGGCTGAGAAGGTGCAGCCGCAGCTTGGCTAGGTGCTGTGCCCGGGTGCTGCGCACAGCAGCTATCCCCGCCATACTGGCGGGGTGAGCCATGGGTTATACCACACAACGTAGTCAGTCTAAAGAGGATAGATGAGCGAATTCGGTACCAGCACCGAGTCGTATACGCAGTGTTTCTCGGCAAATTTGAGTTGCCCTGCCTCGCGCACGATGCGGTCGAGATAGCGCCCCACGTTGAAC
>JBMDXC010000604.1:0-4825 GCA_048594805.1 Candidatus Entotheonellaceae bacterium
GCATACGACAACATCATCTTCCACTAAATCTTTCGGCCAAGCCTTGAGAGTCTCCCTGGTCAAACCAGGGGCTTACCTATCTGAGAGTTATTACCCCGCCCTGATGGAGCGTGTCTGCATGCTCCATGCGCAGGGGCTCAAGGCGCCGACGATGGCGCAGAGGCTGCATGCCGAAGGCTGGCGTCCACCGAAGCGGCGCACGACCTTTACCGGTGCGACGGTGCGCACGATGTTGGTCCGCCAAGGTCGCTGGACTCCCCGGAGCCGGACGCGTACAGTGCCACGCCGTCCCCATGCATGGACGATCCTGGAGTTGGCCCCCCACCTCCAGATGCCCCATCAGACCCTGTATGCCTGGGTCTAGAAAGGGCGGCTCAAGGCACGACGGACCACAAGGACACGCCATCCGCTGTGGCTTGTACAGGCTGACCCCACCGACCTGGCCCGACTGCGGGCGTTACGGCCGACTCCCGCGTTGGTAAGGGCGAAGACACCATAAAGAGATCAACATATATTCTACGGAGGTTGCATGACTGGTGGATCTCCATCGTGAGCTGCCCTTGGCATACCACCCGTGAGGTGTACATCAAGACGAAACACCCCATCAGGCGTAAGACCAGATGGCCAGAGTAGGCATCCTCGTTGGGTAGCGACAAGGCGCGGTCTGCACGAGCCCGTTTCCTCATCGCCCCCTTTTAGAACCGGACTTGCCACTTTGATGGCATCCGGCTCAGCACTTTCAGATCAGCCTTCGTCTTTGCTCTGTGGCATGGTGTACATCGAGGTTGGAGGTTATCCATGCTATCGGCCTCCTGTGGGTCTTTGAACCTTGTACGAGGGATTATATGGTCCATCTCCACCGCACTGGGGTGGAGTGGTTTTCCTTGGCTTAGACAATCTGGGCCTTGGATAGCACATATGGTGCCTTTGAGAAGTATCATGTCGTCTCTCAGGTCACTGCGCTCGTGCCTGTCATCATTGCCAATCCAGAGTTTGTCGTAGGAGAAGAGGCTTTCTCTCTGCATTCTTGCCTTTTCGCTTTTGACTTTTTCTGGTTCGGTGTAGGGGTTGTGCCAGGTTTTGGCCACGAAAAGTTTGGCCTTATATTCGCGTGGCATGCTCAGCTTTCTTGCGTTGGTTCTGAAGGTATGTTCTTCTCTGAACTTTTGCATGACTGCTGGCATGCTTCGCTTATATTTTCTTCCTAGCCAGTGCGCCATGTCCCAAAAAATCTCATTTGAGAGCTTCCCGAAGGTTTGCGACGGGCCGCTTGCACATCGGTAGTATTCGCACCAGCCCCTGATGAGCCCGTTGAGTGCTTGGATCTTGGCACTTGCTGATTCATGTGTTGTGCTTGGGGCTAAGATTGCTCTTATTTTGTATTGGAATTTCTTGATGGCCTTTTTGGGTATGAGCACCTTTGGAGCCATCTTTCCCTTCCTCCCCAAGCTCCGAATGATCCTGTATCCAAGGAAGTCAAAGCCTTCTGTGATATGGGTGACTTTGGTCTTTTCCTCCGACAGCTCGAGACCCATGTGTCTGAGGACTGCTTGCAACTCCTCTTTCATGGTTTGGGCTTGGGCTTTTGTGCCGTTGCATAACACCACAAAATCGTCCGTGTAACGGACGTAGAGGAAATTGGCTTTGCCCTGGTGTCTTCTCCATTCTCGTTTGTGATAGGACAGGTCCAGGTAGGTGGATTCCATATACTTATCGAGTGTGTGGAGGTATATGTTGGCCAACAAGGGGCTCACGATACCCCCTTGTGGTGTGCCGGTAAGGGTTGCTTGCCTTTCTCCCTGTGCCAGGACGCCTGCACGCAGAAACTTCCAGAGGAGGTCTCGGATGTCTCTGTCGGCTACTCTTTTCTTGACCGCTTTGATTAACCTCCGGTGCGGGATCGTGTGGTCGGTAGGGAGAAGCCTCGGTTGCCCTTGTGCTTCTCCCCCCAGGTAAAACCCGGCGTGCGGATTTCCCGCACCGGGCTTCCCAGGACACACTCGTAGCATAGCGCTGTCAAAATCCCAGATGGAGCACTTTCGGTTGGGGGAGTTGACACCACGATCGACTACGTCAATAGCTCCAGAACACGCGATGCCGCTGGCTTTGCCGTTTGATGGCGTGGCGCCACTGCTTCTCCACGTGGTATTTCACCCGTTCGAGCTTGGGCACCCATCGGTTGAGCGCACAGTATTGGTAGAATCCTTTGAGCTGGGTAGCGAGGTGCCGTTGTTGATCGCGCCGGCGCCAATGGCGGTGCTGTTGCAGCCACGTGTAGGTGCTGTTCAAGAATCTCCGACAGCTTTTCTCGGACGGAATGCGGATGACCGCAAATTTGCCCTTCGCATCGACCCCGCAGACGTGTTTGAAGCCCAGAAACTCAAAGGTCCCAGGCTTGCCGCCATACGAAGCCGCGCGCTCTTGGGCAAACCGCCCAAAGAGCCACATCCGGGTCTTGTCCGGGGCCAACTGCAGCCCAAACTTCTCCCTGCGGCGGGTGAGGGTGCGGTCGAAGTGCTCGGCGTCACGCTTGTACTGAAACGCGACGACGAAATCGTCCACAAAGCGCGTTAGATAGGCTTCGCCTTGCATGTCTTTCTTGGCTCGTTTCTCAAACCAGAGGTCGAGTACATAGTACAAATAGATATTGGCAAGGTAGGGTGAAATCGGGCCGCCTTGCGGGGTACCGGCTTCCGGCCTCGCGATGACGCCGTGTTCCATCACGCCCGCGTTGAGCCACTTGCCAATCAACCCTGTGATCACGGGGTCCGCCATCCGCAGGGCGATCATCTTGCGCAGCCACTCATGATTGAGATGCGTAAAATAGCCTTGGATGTCTGCCTCGTACACATGCCGCACTTTTCCCGTCCCAATGTGATCACGGAGCGCCTTCAGCGCCAGGTGCGGATTGCGGCCGGGGCTATAGCCAAAGGAGCAATCGAGAAAATCTGGTTCGTAAATGGTACTCACAATCCGGGCAACCGCGCGTTGCAGCAGCCGATCCTCCACGGTAGGGATGCCGAGGGGCCGCGTTGTGCCGTCGCCCTTAGGAATCTCGACGCGCCGCACCGGTGGAGCGTGATATTGGCCTGCTCGGAGCCGTCGCCACAGATCCTGAATACGTTCCCCGAAGTTGGTTTCAAACTCCGCGATCGTCTCTCCATCGATGCCGCTGGCGCCCTTGCGGTTGAGCTGCCGCCACGTGTCCCGTAAGAACTGGGGCGTCAGAATGTGCGCCAGCGAGGTGAAACGGACTTGCGGTTCTTGTTGCGCTTTTGCTGCTATCTTTCGTAATTGCGTTGCCATCCTGGCCCTACCTCTGTGTGCAGGAGATGTGTCTTCACGACAGAGTCTTGCCCTGTTCCCTCGCTTCCCCATGTACGTGGCTTTCCCGCGCGCGGAGTACTATCAAGGGATCCGACTTCCCCCGGGGCGTCTGCCTCCCTATGGATGGGCCTTTCGGTCAGCATACTCGACTCCCGTCAAGACCCCGCGGGATCTCCCAGGTTCCTCTGACGCTTCCGTTGCCACGCGTGCCGTGCCCTTAGACCCCGCCGGACTCTCCGGCAGCCTTGGCCTCTAGCGGCTGCCTTCTCATGGCCTTCCACGTATTCGAGCGTGTCGGCGTCCGGGCCTTTATCACGAGGCTCATCTGGCTTCACTGGCGTTACGGCCCGCGTGTCGCCCTGTCTACGCTTCACCCATGTTGTTACCTCCATGAGCGCAAGACTCGGTTCCCGGTGGGCTGGCTCGGCCCTTGCCGGGGCGGGAATGACACCCGCTGGAAGCGCCGGGCTTTGCCTGGCGCACCGAAGTAGCGCGCTAGATCTCCCTCAATGACCCATTGGTATTTATCTCCGCCTTTGCCGGCGAGTCTTTTGCCGATGTATGTCATTGCGTCATAGGTGCTTCGGTTTGGCCTGAATCCATACGAGTGTGTGCTAAAGTCTGCTTCCCATATCGGTTCCAGGATCATGCGAAGGGCTTCTTGTACAATCCTATCGTCAATAGTTGGGATACCAAGCGGTCTCTTTGTGCCATTGGCTTTGGGGATGTACACCCTTCTGACAGGCAGGGGTTCAAAGGTTTGGGCCTTGAGTGCTTCGCTGAGGCGTTGGATGTTGCCATCAACGTCTGCATTGAAGTTGCTCATCGTGCGTCCGTCTATGCCCGCCGTTTCTCGTCCCTGGTTGGTGTTGACGTGCTGGTGTGCTACTCGTAGCCATACGACATTACAGAGCAGACTGTAGAGGTCGTCGAACACGTGTTCTGCGTCTCTTGCAGCCGTCTGACTAAGTCTCTTTTGCATTTCACCGACATCCATAGGTACCTTCCCCTATGTTCGCGTCGATTACCTTTGCGCCAGTAGAATCTGAAAGCTTGGGGCCTTCGCCGTTGGGCTTCTTTTCCTCCTCTGTGCCCATGTGGGCGGCTTTCCCGCACCCTCTCACGAGGGTCCGCATGCCGGCGGCCTCTGACTACTATGCCCCGTCCGACTCTCCCAGGGGGCCTTGGGATTTCGTTCGGGTTGCCCCTTACCTACTCTCCACCTCCCTTCTCATCCCCGTGGGAGTCTCCCGTGTTCACGGTCGAGGACTCAAACAGAATGCTGGAGGTGGCGTGTTCCTTCAGGCCCCTTCCACGCTTTGTGGCTCCCCCATCAGGACGCAGGGTAGGTCAGGTTTACCTGCGTTACCATGTGCATGGCCTGCGTGGACATGCATGTGGTCCGACTTTCACGGCGCGCGTATGATTTCGGTGTGATGGGCTGACATCGTAAGCAAGGTATGTCAGGGTCGCGGTTACCCGTAGGGCTATGCACGCT
>JBMDXC010000605.1:0-1724 GCA_048594805.1 Candidatus Entotheonellaceae bacterium
GCAGATCACCCCACAAGCAGCACCGCACGTGCCGTCGGTGCGGCACACGAGTGGGGCGCAGCAGTCGCAATCGGCGGTGCAGATCTCTCCCGCGATCGCGCAGCAGACGGGTCCCGCGCCGCAGCCGTTGGCGCCACAGGCAACATTGGGGAGATCGCAGCAGTCCAGGGCGACGCTGCATGATTCCCCGTTCTTGCGACAGTCAGCGCATTGCCCGTTCAGGCATTTCTGACGGAAATCGCAGCAGTCGGCGGCGGCGTTGCAGCGCTGCTGAGGCTCGCTACAGGCACAATTGCCGGCCCGCTTCGGTTTGCGACGGTTCTTGCCCTCGCGCCGGATCCGGCAACGCCCCGAGCAGCACACGCGGTCACTGCCGCATCGGTTCCCCTTGCCTTTGCACGCCGCGGCGTCGGTAGCGGCGACAAGCGAGAGAGCCCCGGCGGCGATGCTGGCCAAGAGGACGCGCAGCCCTTCGCGGCGGGTTTTCAGGATGTAGAGATACTTCGTGAGCGTGTCGAAGCGGTGACTGTCCATGGCACACCCCTTGGATGCAAGACAGGTATGGTTGCCCAAGGCTTTCCATCAGCGCTCAAGATCTCCCTCCGCACATGCCATTCACGCATTCGATGGGACCGCAGCACTCGCAGTCGTCCTCGCACGGACCCGAGGGGCGGCAGCAGCGGAGCCCCGTGCCCGCGTCGCAGATCACGGAGTTGCAGATGTCGCCCGCTACGCAGCACCCGTCCGGGCCGAAGGTGCTGCACGGCTGCCCAGAATCGCTGCAGTCGTCCGTGAGCGCGCACACTCCGGCCACACATTTCAGCGGCACGCAGCAGTCGCAGTCCTCGCCACATTCCCTGCCGACGGGAACGCAGCACTGCGTGTCCCCCTCGCGGCCGGCGCAGGCGGGATCGATGCTCTTGCAGATGTCGCCTTCGAAGCAGCAGTCGTCCGCGGTTTCGCACGGCCCCTGCCGGGTTTTCTTGAGCTCGCCGCAGTCCTCGCAGCGGCCCGATTCCCCATCGCAGAAAGCGTCATCATCACAACAATCGCAGTCGTCGTCGCAGGGGGCGCCTCGGGACTTGCAGCAGACCGGGAATGTCGAGCAGCTCGTGGCGCGGCAGAATTGCGCCGCGACGCAGCAATCGCCGGGGCCTTTGCAGCGCTCTTGCAGGCCGCTGCAATCGCATTCTCCCTCCGCGTCAGGCTTGCGATTCTTCTTGGCGTTCTTTCCTTTTTTGGCCTTCTTGTTCTTCTTCGGTTTCCGGTCGACGCATTGGCCCGAGCAACACTGATCGTTCTTCTGGCAGCGGTCGCCCCGGCTCTTGCAAGCGGCCGCATGGCGCGAAGTAGTCTGCCCGAGCGCTCCCGCCACAACTCCCGCCATGAGGACGCGCAACCCGTCACGGCGGGTTATCAGGACAAAGAGGTGCTTGGTGAGCGTGTCGAAGCGGTGACAATCCATGTCGCACCGTGCCTTTCTAGACCGGGTCACAACCGTCCGGGTCGTCAGCGCAGAACACGTCGCCCCCACGACAGCAGACCTGCTCTTCCAGACAGCACGGCGCCACGGCAGTCGGCGGGCAGCACTGGAACCCCGCTGGGCAGCAGGCCGCGCCTGTCTCCTCATGCGCTTCCGCACAACAGACCGGGAATCCGGTCTGGCAGCAACCGGCGACCGCGCCTTCATCGCAGCATTCGGCGAAGTCCTGATCGCAGCAGTC
>JBMDXC010000606.1:0-29407 GCA_048594805.1 Candidatus Entotheonellaceae bacterium
TCAGCCAGCATTCTTGTCATGGACCCCATTTTATGCTACTCTTCGCACATGCTTACGCTATCCATCTTACCGCACATCTATAGTAGCCCAGGGAGATGTGATACGAGCGATGACGTTTCACTCAGTAGACGCAACTAACTGGAAAGTAGGGTGCGCTGCATTCTCATGAGCCTACATCATCGCAGCCGACATAGCTCAAGGTCATCGGCTGATAAAAGTGAGTATGACCGCCGGCTGATATCAACGTTTCCTCATTGTTCTCCGAAAGAAAAGCATGTTCCTTGCTTTCCTTAAGATGTTAGGTGTTATCCTAAGCATTGTATGGATTGTACTAGTATCAATTCTGTACTTCTTTGCTCAATCTACGCTTTTTACAGAGGTTTTGATAGGCTGCCTTTTGCCTGTGGCATGTTTCATACCCGGTTTTTACGCAGTTTCCTGGGCTTTCAATCGTTCATTTCGCCCTTTTATGATCGCAGTTTTCGGTGGTATGCTCGTGCGTTTGCTTTTTATTGGCACGGCCTTCATACTCATGGCGAAGCTCACACAGCTTCATACAGCTAGTCTTCTATTTTCGTTATTTGGTTTCTACACACTATGTTTGGTCGTGGAACTTTATTTCATTAACACTAAGCTGCAACGTAGAGAGGAAGTGGAAGGATGACTCCAGCTTATGCTGCTTCTCAAGCTAGTGAACATGGGGCAGAAGCGAATATCGGTGAAGTCATACTACACCATGTTTTAGATGCAAAGATTTTCAACATCAAAATTTTAGGAATTGATCTCTCTATCACCAAACATGTTTTAATGATGTGGATTGCTGCAGCATTGGTGGTTTTGGTCTTTCGTTATGCTTTTCGTGAGCAACGTATTATACCCACTGGCATAGCAAATTTTCTCGAAACAATTGTGGTTTTTTTGCGAGATGAAGTCATTTTGCCCAATATGGGTGAAGAAGGCAAGAATTATTTACCATATCTACTTACTGTCTTTTTCTTTATACTTTTTTGCAATTTATTAGGTCTCATTCCTTTTGCGGCCACTGCGACTGGCAATGTAAGTGTGACTGCAGCGCTCGCTATGATGTCTTTGGTTATGATACAAGTAGGCGGTATTAGAAAGCATGGGCTTAAACATCATCTACAAAATTTTATCCCTCATGGTATTCCTGCTTGGCTTTTGCCTATTATGATTCCCGTAGAGATCATGGGACAATTCACCAGACCCTTCGCATTATGCATCCGATTATTTGCGAATATGACTGCTGGTCATATAGTCATTCTTTCCTTTCTGAGTATGATTTTCATACTGAAAAGTATTTTCATCTCTCCTATCTCAGTACTTTTTGCGCTTTTTATCAGTCTGCTTGAGCTTTTTGTTGCTTTTCTTCAGGCTTACATTTTCACCATGTTAACTTCTCTTTTTATTGGGATGTCTATTCACCCACAGCATTAGACTGTATACAAGCCATTCCTGTGTTGTGACTGTCGAGGAGAAATAGAAAAAAACAAGGAAAGCGTAGGGACAAGGCAAGTGTCCCTACGTTCAAACAGCCAGGCTAGATCTAGCAGGGAGTTGCGTAGAGCTTAGCCTTCAATACGCTCGGGGAAATGGTCGAGGAACTCGGCGACAAGACGACGGTGATCTTCACCAGTCATGGCAGTATTCAATAAATGTCCGGCTGCTGTAAGGGCAAGGTCAGCTGCGGTGTTTTTCAACTCCTGCATCGCCAGCTGTTTTTCGCGTACGATTTCCCGCTGTGCCACCTCAGTTAATCGCTGTGCCTCTGCCCGAGCTTGCTCTGTCAAAGAGATGCGCAGGCGCTCTGCTTCTTCTCGTCCCTGTTCGAGGAGACGTCCCACCTCACGGTTCGCATCAGCAAGCATTTGCTGATGCTGCACTAAGAGTTGCTCGGCGTCCTGACGCGCCCGCTGTGCTTCTTCGAGCGAGTTTCGTATCGTATGCTCACGCTGTTCCAGAGCACTCAGAATAGGTCCCCATGCCACTTTACGCAGGACAATCAATAAAACAATAAACGTAATGACAGTCCAAATTATCAAGCCAGGTTCGATATTTAACAACATAACAGCACACTTACTTTACAGCTAGAAGGAGACAGACGACTGTACCAAAAAGTGCCACGCCTTCGATAAGAGCACAGGAAATAATCATGGAAGTCCGCACATCACCAGCAGACTGCGGATTTCTCGCGCTACCTTCCATGGCGGCGGCGGCAATGCGACCAATGCCATACGCTGCCCCAATAGTCACAAGCCCGGCGCCGAAACCTGAGGCAATGTGGGCAAGATTCACTTCAGCCATAACCAGCGTCTCCTCTACAGACAAGTGAATGGTTCAGAGGTAAGCATGGTCAACATTATCCATGAGCCCTGTTTTCTCTGTCAAGCTAAAACTCAACCTCTATCCAGGGCTATGCCTCCTCCTCGTCAGTGTTGCTCTCTATGGCTTGCCTCTCAGACTGCTGAGGTAATCGACCATCCGTTCCAGCCCTGCAACGGAGATCTTCTGATAGAACTCTGTACTCGTTAACGTTGCCTTCATGACCCCCGGAGGATATCCAGAGACTGCAACCTTGTCTGGGTCAAGAATGGATTCTCGGATATACGCTTGATCCTGCCGACTGCCGATATCCCATAGACTTGGCCCAACAAGGCTCTCTGGGCCGTCCACTTTATGGCAGGCGATACATCCTGCCAGCTTGACAAGTTCCTCACCGCTTTTACCGGCCCAGGCACTCCCTCCCTCTGCTGAAGTTACGTGGCCGTTGACCGCGGCTTTTTGCGCAAAGGATTTTTTAGGCCAGAGGACATGCTGCTCCTGCAGGCCTAAGAGGAACGTCACGACACTCTGCAGTTCTTCATCATTGAGATTAAAGTTAGGCATGACCAGGACAGCTGAAGCAGCCTGGGCTCCAGGTTGCCCACCATTGCCTCCTTTCAAGCCGGCAAGGTAATTGACTAAATTGTCGAGGACCGCAGGATTTTTCCCGATATCATTGTAAAAACCACTCCCTGCAAGTGTCGCTTTCATGACCCCTTTTGGGAAACCCTCCACAACTGTTTTATCGGGGTCAAGCAGCTTCGCACGGAGGTACGATTCGTCCTTCCGCTTGCCAACATCATAGAGGCTCGGGCCAAGAAGCGTATTGGGCGTGTCAAAACTGTGACAATTGCCACAGGGATATTTCTTGACTAATTCCGCTCCAGAGAGCGGCTTCTCATCAGTCGTATCAGCCACTGGCGACAACGTAGCCTTGCATTTTTTTGCCTCTTCGTGACTCAAATTAGCCTGGGGACAACGCAAGGATTCCTTCAAGTAACCAAAACGTACGTCGTGAAAAGCCTCCGAATATCCAGATTCATTATAAAACTTCGTGCCAACGGTACTGAGTTCAGGGGCCTGTTTGGCTCCGCTATCCACAATATAATGACAAGTCTGACAGCCCTTTTCTTGCACGATCTTCCAACCAGTATCGAGTCGCTCAGCCCCTGGGACCGGTGCTTCCATGACATTGTGGCACTTGTTACAAGACGCCTGCACATATTCCAAGGGCAACATAGGACGGCTCCAGCCCATCTCTTGTTCATCAAAAGGTCCGAAGCGCCCCTCAAGATTTTCCATCACATGAGCATCATGCTTGGTCGTCGCCGTCCCCTGGCCTTCATGGCATACGGTACAGCCTAGCTGGTTAAATGCGTGTGGTTTGATATCTGGATGCACCCTATAGGGCTGTGGAACATCCGTCATTTTCGGGTTGTCGACACCCATGTGACAAGTCATGCAGCGATCCGTAATCTCAAGCTTGGCATCCCAGGTCTGCTTGATTTCTAGGGGTCTGGAAAGCAACTTCTGCTTGAGAGCAGGATCATTTTTGAGATCAGCCTCTGTAAGCTTCGCCGCCCACAGACGATAATACTCACGTTGGTATTGCTTCCACTCTGGAGCGTACTCTGTCGTCATGGTCCATATGAGGAATAGCACGAGCAGTACATTGGCCAAAGCAAAAGCAGCAGCCATAAAAGTGTTGCTAAAAAGCTTGACCTCCTTTTCTGCCATGAGGCATTCCTTTCCCGCGCACGACCTGTGGTTGATCGCAAACCTAAGCGCTACTCTCGCTCAGGAATATCTATGAGCGCAACTCTTTAAATATTGAGCTGGATAGCTGGAATGGTGAGGATATATTTGACATTGAAAAACAACCGCAAAATCATCTTGATTGGGATACCAATCATCGCTAATAGCAACAGCATCTCAATGGTATAGATCGTTGGCCCACGCTTTTCATAGAATGTCCGGAGCCCATCACACAGCCGTTTGAGCCATGAATCCGTAGCCACTTTGGGGCCGACAACATAGGGCAGCGCAATAGGCAATCCTAGGCCGACAGCAACATAGCAAATGAGAAATACGATGCCCTGGACAATACTCCAACTGTGGGTAACAACATGGGATTCCTTATGGACTTCCCAGCTCTCCCAGGGCCAATACCATTCCCAACTCGGTCCACGAAAGAAGTAGCCAACAATAATCAACAGGAACCAAAAGGCGGTTCCCAGTGAAAACACCCATACGGCAAATTTTCGATCTTTGTAGTTATACTCTCCAATGCCATGTGGGCTCTTATCAAGATAGGGAATGGCCATTAAGCCGACAATAATGAGGGTCGGCAGGACTACACCGGCAATCCAAGGATCAAAATAGACGAGGAGCTCTTGCAAACCGACAAAATACCAGGGGGCCTTGGAGGGATTAGGGGTTTTATTGGGATCGGCGAGCGGTTCAAGAGGTGCTGGCGCAACCATAGACCACAGCCATAAGACTGCCGTGGTCAGGAGAAAACATAAGACAATAGTGTACATGAAATACGGCCACGTGAGTTCATACTGGTCTTCCCCAGCCGTGGGCACCCGCCGCGTTTGGCGCGCCGCCTGGCGCGTCTCTCTCGTTTTATCACTCGTGGCCATACCTGCAATCTCCTTACCTCTCTATCCAGATGATGAGCCGTCGATACTTACAGAGTATTACGCTATATCTTTGCGTGCACATCCCCCGAATAACCATCACGACGTACGCGCCAGAAATGGACTGCAATAAACGCTGTCAGCACAATCGGGAAGGCAATACAGTGCAGGACATAAAAACGCAACAGGGTAGCGGACCCTACAGTCGTACCGCCTAACAATGCAAAGCGCACGTCATTATTAACCTTCATACCAATGAGATTCGCAAACGGGCCCTCATGCCCAAGCAAGGGGGTAGCACGTGCCATGTTCGTACCAACCGTTACGGCCCAGATTGCCAACTGATCCCAGGGGAGGAGATAACCACTGAAACTCAGTAGAAATGTAAATGTAAGGAGGATCACTCCCACGCTCCAGTTAAATTCACGCGGAGGTTTATAAGAAGCAGTGTAAAAGGTGCGCGCCATATGCACCATAACCATGAAAACCATGGCATGCGCTCCATAACGGTGCATATTGCGTAGTATATTCCCGAAAGGTACGACATGTTGCAGGTCTTTCATGTCGTAGTAAGCTCGAGGCACTGTGGGCACATAGTAAAACATGAGTAAGACGCCAGTAAATGTCAAAACCAAAAATAAATAAAAAGTAATAATGCCAGCACCCCAATGAAAGCGCATACGCATGCCATATTTGGTAATTTTTGTGGGAAGAATATGGTAAAAAACGTTATTCGTAATAGCGAGCAGTCGATTGCGGCGATTCATCGCATAACCATGCCGAAATATCGACTTCCAGATTTGACTGTCCACTACCGCGTCTTGCAATGTCTTGAGGCTTACCTTCGCCATGGCACTTCCTTACACTCAAGCGTTTTCAAGCAGATTAGGGTCTCGCAATGATTGTGGCTGCAGTCAGGCAATAAAATCTTTAAGCCTTTAAGGGGAGAAAGAAAGGCGGCTTGTCACGTTTATCAGGTTGGTTTTCCTTACGCCCCTTGTCGACAATAATATTCCCAGACGCATCAAGTGCAATAGCAGCTCGAAACAGTGGCACAGGAGCAGGACCTGCGACGTTTTGTCCATCCCGCAGAAAGTTACTTCCATGACATGGGCATTTGATACGATCTTCAGAAGGATGCCATATAGGCGTACAACCCAAATGGGTGCAAGTTGCGAGCAGCGTGTAGATACCCTGCTCGTTGCGTACCACCCATACCCGTTGCTCCTTCAACATGCGTGTGCTGACCTCGCCCACCTGATAGTCCTCTGGCCTCCCTGCCACAAACTCCTGCAGAGGTTCATACAAGATCCGCGGGAAGAGGAAGCGCAATGATATCAATGTGATGCCACCAAAAAAAGAGGCAAAGCTGGTCCATCCTACAAAACTCAGCAGGCGCCGCCTCGTGACGTTCTCTTCCCCCACAGAGGCCTCTGTCGCTCTGGCCATGAACTACGCTCTCCTTCGCTAAGCAGTGTGGGGCATTTCGCCTCACATACGTATGGAACGGATGTACGACAGGAGATAGGATATATTGCGAAAGGTTAGACCCCTACAGGTAGACCAAGAATACAGTACTCCGCAGTGACAACATGTCTCGGTACGGCATCACAACTTCCCAAAATCCTCAGGCTTGAGGTTATCAAGCCATTCCTTCAATCTATCAGGTTCTTCCGTGACATTTTGCATACCAGCATCCATATTGCCAGCGCGTTCTATCACGTCGAGTGTGACATAAATGGGCGCCTTGACACGCAAGGCGACGGCAATTGCATCGCTTGGGCGAGCATCAATGTGAAACTCTTTGCCTTGCAGTGACAAAGAAATCGTCGCGTAAAAAGTGCTGTCCCGCAAGTCATTCACCACGATGTGTGTCACGGAGGCGTTAATGCCTTCAAGAATATTTTTGATGAGGTCGTGCGTCATCGGGCGGGGAGTCGGAACCTGTTCGATTTCCAAAGCAATGGCATTCGCCTCAGGAATACCAACCCAGATAGGTAATGCCCGATTTCCCTCCAGGTCGCGCAAAATTACCAGAGCCATATTGGAAAGCGGATCTAAAGTAAGCCCGCGGACTTTCATCTCCAACATCATTCTCTCCTTACGTCCAGGAAGTTCCCCAGGCGTACCGTAGGGAGGGCTGAGCGTTCCTGCCTTCCTGCATCTGGCCATGTCTCCACAGGAGCCTTAACTTATGGACCTTATTGCAGGACGCATGGGCAATGCAAAATTCCCTCTTCCCACCCTCTAACACCCTATAAACTCTGGTCTTGCTGAAATTCACAGTTAATATACTGGGCGCCTAAATCTTTGTCAAGCAAACGA
Organism: Candidatus Entotheonellaceae bacterium; assembly: GCA_048594805.1. Classification (GTDB taxonomy): domain Bacteria; phylum Tectomicrobia; class Entotheonellia; order Entotheonellales; family Entotheonellaceae; genus SXND01. Next base: position 7,308 of record JBMDXC010000606.1, read on the forward strand.
AGCACGCATTGCGACCCTTTCTCAGCGAGCCATTAGAGGAATCTGCTTTCCCTAGAAGGGATGCCACTCCTAGCAGGGAAAAAACTTGGGGAGGGTAAGCCATTCGTTCACCACTTCAAAACCGACACGTACCGGGATGCCTATATGCACCGCCCGCAGATCCTCACATACGAGATTACTGAGCATGTGTATCCCGCTATACCAGAGATGCACCACGACAACCGTATAAGGGAGCAACGGTCGCCACACCGGGCCAGCAATCTCCGTATGATAGACGCAAAACGTCACCACCTCCCCCTGACCAGGTTCCTCTTGCCACGTAGTCCGCGATCCGAGGCACACCTGACACAGGGGACTCGGCGGAAAACGGAAAGCTCCACACTGATCACATTGTTGCATGAGTAAACGCTGACGGCGACAGCCTTCCCAAAAGACCTGCGCGTCCTCGTCAGGGATGGGGAGCTGCTTACCTGTAGCATGGCATTTCCACATCTCCATGTCCATACTCTCCCTTACATACGCTCACCTGTAGAGACCGAGCGTTCCAAGCAGCGCGGTTGCACTGGTGGCAAACACTCCACCAAACCCACTCACTAAAGCAACTGTAGCCCCTGGCACCTGGCAGGGACCGGCTATACCACGCAATTGGCGGACTGCTTCGACAACGTGGGACATGCCATCGAGATGCGCTTGGGATAAATTGCCCCCATGTGAGTTCACTGGCAATGTCCCCTCAGGACCAAGATGGCCTGCCGCGACAAAGTCTCCCCCTTCCCCTTTGGCGCAAAATCCATAATCTTCCAGTTGCACAAGCACCCCATAGGTCGTATCGTCGTACAGCAGGGCAACATCAACGTCCTGCGGTCCTATACCCGCAGCGCGAAACGCTTCCTGGCCTGATTGTTGCGCTGGGGTTGTGGTGGCCGTGACCATGGGCGCACAATAGCCAATATGCTCTCCCGAGTGGGCCTGGCCAAGCCCCAGAATTGGCACCGGACAGTCAGTATAATCGCGTGCCCAAGGGAGTCCAGCAACCACAAAAGCGGCGCCGCCGTCAAAGAGGTAGGCGAGATCATACTTGCGCAGGGGGGCAATCAACAATGGTGCGCGCTCGTATTCTTCCAGACTCAACGGGGTGCGTAAATCAGCATTGGGATTCTGACTGGCATAACGCCGCTGCGCTACGGCGATCATACCCAATTGTCGGCTTGTTGTACCAAACAGGTGCATATGGCGCTGCGCCGCTAACGCATGCGGCCCCATCCCCCAGGTAAGCCCAAAACATTCCTCAAAGTCTTCATGCCCCATTTTAATACGCCCGTGACGGGCTACAGCCCAGCTTGTACGACGATTCTCACCGTAGGCACATAAGACGAGCCGGCACACCCCAGCCGCAATCAATATACTAGCTTGTTCTAACATCGCAATAGCTGTGGCGCCGCCAAGGTTTATATCTGTAGTAAAGCGCGGCTTCAGCCCCAGATGCTTCGCCACCAGCTGACTGTGCATATAGGTCACGTCCATGTCGAGGTTGCGCGTGAGCACACCGTCGATCATCGCGCCAGCGACGCCGGCATCCTGCATAGCGGCACGCGCTGCTTCGAGGGTTAAACGGAGCGCACTCAGGCCACGCAGTCGCCCCACACGACTCTCGCCAATTCCCACAATGGCTATCGGTGTCATGTTCCTCCCCTCACCTCGACAGCTGGGGCAGCCGGGCCTGGCAGAGGCCTTTCATACAGCTCGCGCCCGAGAATCATAGGGCGTTGACCAGTAAACCCCCCTCGCGCCTCGATGGTACGTTGCGCCAAGGCAGAGAGACCCCGCGCATTCAGGAAGAGCGTACATGAGACGATGGCCTCCTGAAAATCCAGCCCATCGACCCACGCCCACTCACAATTTGCGCCCGTGAAGTCCGTGCCCTGGAGAGAGGCATGTTCAAGATGTGCACTCAGCAAGAAGGCCTGACGCAAGGAGGCATAATGCAAGCGGGCTTGCCGCAAATGGGCTCCCTGCAGCAGGGCTTCTGCACAATCAGCGGCAGTCAGGTCAGCCAAATCGAACACGGTGTTACGAGCATCGGCCCCGCGCAAGTTCGCCCCGCGCAGGTTGGCGCCACGGAAGTTGGCGCCGCGCAGCTGACACCCCGCTAACTGCACGCCGCGCAAGTCAGCATAGGCAAAATCGCCGCCAGCCAAATCCCGCCCAGCTCCCGATCCAAACGGTATCACAGCCCGCCTCTCACCCCCATGGCTACGTGCCATCTCTCACAGCTCTCCCACCGTGTCATCCCGCGAGGGCTGTCGTGGTGTCGAGTATACAAAAGCCTACGCAAGCGAGCAAACAGTGAGGTTCAGGGCAGAGAGATCACCAGTTTTGACTTGGCTGTCCCTGGAGCACTCTGGTACCATGTAGTAGGCTTCTCGTCTAGGAGAAGACGGCATGATCCATAGCTATGCCCTTCTCATGCTTGTGAGATAACACAAAAACACGCAGGGCCTCTGGTATACTTTCTAGCCCATAAGCCCCTACCAGGCAGGAGATACACCGCTATGTTTGGAACGCTATTGCGGAAGGTGTTTGGCAGCAAAAACGAGCGTGAATTAAAACGCATACAGCCTCTCATTGACCAGATTAATCAGCCTGAATCGGCACTGACCAACCTCTCGCTCGAGGCGCTACGGACCCACACAACGCTGTTTCGAGAGCGCCTCGCGCAAGGGGCTCCCCTGGATAGTCTCATTCCCGAGGCTTTTGCGGTCGTACGTGAAGTGTCAAGACGCCTCCTGAATATGCGCCATTTTGATGTGCAACTCATTGGCGGCATTGTCCTGCACGAGGGCAAAATCGCTGAGATGAAAACTGGTGAAGGGAAAACCCTGGTGGCAACGCTGCCCGTCTATCTCAACAGTCTCGTTGGGAAGGGCGTACACGTCGTCACGGTCAATGATTATCTCGCCAGGCGCGATGCCGAGTGGATGGGCCCTGTCTACCAGGCACTCGGCCTCTCTGTAGGTGTCATTCAACACGACATGGATGATGCGGCGAGACGTCAAGCCTATCACGCCGATGTGACGTATGGCACCAACAACGAGTTTGGCTTCGATTATCTCCGCGATAATATGAAGTTTGGCCAGGCTGAGTTTGTACAACGGCCCCTCCACTACGCTATCGTTGATGAGGTGGACAGTATTCTCATCGATGAAGCCCGTACACCGCTGATCATTTCGGGGCCAGCAGAAGAATCGACCGACAAGTACTATCAGGCCGACCGTATTATCCCCCGTTTGCACAAAGAGAGCGATTACACTGTCGACGAGAAAATGCGTTCTGTCGCTCTCACCGAAGAGGGAATTGCCAAGGCTGAGCGGTTACTCGGTGTTGACAATCTCTATGACCCCATGCATCTCGAAAGCCTCCATCATCTGACGCAGGCTCTCAAGGCCCATGTGCTGTTTAAGAAAGATGTGGATTATGTGGTGAAGGAGGGTGAAGTTATCATTGTTGACGAATTTACGGGCCGTTTAATGCCTGGACGGCGCTACAGTGAGGGTTTGCATCAGGCACTGGAAGCAAAGGAACACCTGAAAGTTGCGAACGAGAACCAGACCTTAGCCTCCATTACCTTTCAGAATTACTTTCGCATGTATAGCAAGCTCGCGGGCATGACAGGTACTGCAGATACCGAGGCAACAGAATTTCACACCATCTACAACCTCGAAGTGATGGTCATTCCGACCAATCGCCGACTCATCCGGACCGAGCACCCTGACGTTGTCTACCGTACAGAGGCGGAAAAATTCCACGCAGTGGTAGAAGAGATCCGTGCACTCTATAAGCAAGGTCGCCCTGTGCTGGTGGGCACCATTTCTATTGAGAAATCAGAACGCTTGAGCAGCATGCTGAAACGCCAGGGCATTCCCCACAATGTCCTGAACGCCAAACAGCATGAGCGCGAAGCAGAGATTATAGCACAAGCCGGACGCAAAGGGGCTGTGACGATTTCTACCAATATGGCTGGGCGGGGCACAGACATTCTCTTAGGAGGCAATCCAGAATTCCTGGCGCGCCACGCCTGCAAGCTTGGCAGCGCCGACCCAGATTATCCGATGCAACTCCAGAAAGCCCAAGCCCAGTGCACGGCTGAACATGAGGCGGTCGTGGCGCTCGGCGGACTGCATATCACTGGTACCGAACGTCACGAAGCGCGTCGCATTGATAATCAACTTCGTGGCCGTGCCGGACGGCAGGGAGACCCGGGCTCCTCGCGTTTTTATCTGTCGCTGGAGGATGACCTCTTACGCATTTTCGGCTCAGACCGTATCTCTGGTATCATGGCCAAGCTGGGCATGGAAGAAGGCCAGCCGATCGAGCACTCCATGATCACGAAAGCTATTGAGAATGCCCAGCGTAAGGTTGAAGCGCACAACTTTGAGATCCGTAAGCACCTCCTTGAGTATGACGATGTGATGAACAAACAGCGCGAAGTGATCTACAGCCAGCGGCGAGATGTGTTGGAGGCTGACGACATTCACGAGTTGATGGAGGAGATGCATACTGAGGTGCTCGAAGGCATCTTCGATACCTACGTTCCCGCTGATGCCTATGTTGACAATTGGGATCTGGCAGGCTTAACAGACGCCATACAGCGCCAGTACGGTGTCCACATGGTTCTTACTCCAGAGGACATTGCTGACTTTGACCGTGAGGCGTTCTCGGCACATCTGCATACACGCCTCACGGCCCACTATACGGCCAAAATGCAAGTTATTGGCGAAGAGCAACGCTGTGCCCTGGAGCGCTGGGTTATGCTGCAGGTCATTGATAAACATTGGAAAGACCACCTGCTCGCCATGGACTACCTGAAGGAGGGGATTGGTCTACGCGGCTACGGGCAGAAAAATCCACTGAATGAATACAAGCGTGAAGCGTACGAGATGTTCGTCAGTATGACTGAGCGTATCAAAGCCGAAGCCCTTGAACTTCTTTTTAAAGTTGAACTGACCCGCGTGGACGAAGAGCTCACGGTGCAGCCCCGTCGACGTGAGCAACCTATGATGCAACACCGCGGGACGCTCTCCGAAGCGCAGGAAGACGCCGGAGATACGGCGGTAAAAACGGTGCGCCGCCAGGGAGCGAAAGTCGGTCGTAATGCTCCCTGTCCATGCGGCAGTGGCAAGAAGTATAAGAAGTGCTGCGGGTCATAGACCAGGAGAAAAGCCCTCCGCTTATTTATTGTTCGTGGCGTAGATGACTTTCCACAAATCGAGCTTATTGAGAGAATACTTGCGGTCAATGTGGAGGTCACCATGCTGGACTAAATATTCCAACGCCAAGTCAGAACGCCAACCGATTTTGGTGCATAAGGGTGACACCCACTTTTCAAACTGGGCCATCACCTTATTGTGGCTCTGAAAATGATTAATGATAACAATTTGACCTTCTGGCTTACTGACCCGCTTGATTTCCGCGAGCACTTGCAGGGGGTCAGGCACGACACTGATGACAAAAGCGACAATGACAACATCAAATGTATTGTCCGGAAAGGCCAGATGGGAGGCGTCCATCTCCATTAAAGCCACATGTGTGAGCCGCTTTTGCAGCACTTTTTTCTGGGCTTCCCGGAGCATTTTACTCGATAGGTCCACCCCAACGACGTGGGCATGTTGGGGATAGAGCGGTAAAGAGAACCCCGTCCCTACCCCGACATCGAGAATATGCTGGTCTGGGTCAATGCGGAGCGATTCAATAGCATGCCGCTGGCGTGGAAAGAACCACCGCTTAAAAATCATGTCATAGACCCGCGAATAGTAGGCATAAATCCGCTTGATCTCGGTCACCTCCATACGCACCTGGCTCCTTCTATCTTAGCTATGTATGCGACTCATGCACTTAGCTCGTCTTTAGAGACCATACCGTTGACAGGCGAGATCGAGTATGGTCTGCATCAAAGTCGGATAATCCATCCCCGCAGCGCGTGCTGAGCGCGGGAACCAACAGGCTGGATCAAGCCCGGCGATAGGATTCAGTTCTAGGACTTGTGGAATACCATCCGCGCCGACGCGCAGATCAACGCGACACCAGTCCCGACACTCCAGAGCATAAAAGGCTCGTAAGGCTGTGTCTTGGAGCAGCGTAGCCAGCCTCACTGGAATATCAGCAGGACACACGGACCTGGTCAACGCCACGGGAATCTCTAAGACCCCGCCATTTTCAGTCTGCACCAGTGCGCGCTCCTGGTTGGCACTGAGCCGAAATGCCAGCGGGCTGGCCAGACGCTGGTGGTGCACTTGGGCCAGCAGATGAATCACGTCGTCATCAGGCTGGAAGAGTGTAATGTTACGAGGCCCTTGAAAGAGCACCTCAATCATCGGCAAGGTCCTCGCAGGTATGTTGCCCAATATCGGCACGGTAAATTCACGCCCATCGATGAACTGTTCGACTAACACAGCCTGGCCATACGTCTGCATGAGATACATGGCGCGGGCGACTAATGCTTGCGGTGTTTCGACAATGGAGTCGTATGACAACCCCATACTCGATCCTTCGTGCAGGAGTTTGACGATGAGGGGGAACGCGAACGCCTCGGACAAGGGCTCGTGCGGATGCTGTAATACCTGAAAAGCCGGAGTGGGAATACCATGATACGAGAGAATCTCTTTCGCTTTGCCTTTGTGCAGACACAGGGCAAGGGACAATGGTCCCGAGCCAGTATAGGGCATGCCTAACATTTCTAGCATGGCAGGAATCTGGGCTTCGCGGTCTGCTCCGCGCGTCCCTTCTGCCACGTTAAACACGAGATCAACGCCACTCGTGCGTACACGTTCGTATGCATCTTCATTGCCCTCTATTAACGTCACCGCATGTCCATGAATGGCAAGCGCCTCACGCAATGCGGCAACCGTGTGCGGTCCATCAAATTCTGCTGTCCGATCTAACGGTCCCTGCAGGAGCATGTCGCGTGTGACCCCGTTATATACCAGAGCAATCTTCACAGCACAGCTACCTCATGAGGCTAGGCGTGATGATAGCGTGTCGCACAGGCTACCAAAGCATCAAACCATTCCTGGCCGAACACGTGCACGAGCTCTTGGCGGAAGCTCTGATAGATATAGGGGGCCCCTGCAATGGGCTCCGTGAGGCACCGCTTCTTCGCATAATTTTCTGACTCCTCAGTAAAGTGGCGTGTTTCTTCCGTATGGACTGTGAGCAAAAATTGGCCAGTATAGAGAGGCACCAGTGCGAGTGGCCAAAACCAACAGTCTACAGGTTTGATATCGAGATAGGAGAGGCCCGCGTGCACCGTATATGCATGAATAGCACATCGTACCTGCCCACGCCGGCCATCATGATGGAGCGTCCGAAAAATGCACTGGTCACCCCAGATGGTGTGCATCTTCGCAAAATCGAGTTCCTGCCCCTGTTGCTCTCCTTGCACGCCGCGTGCGCTTTCAGCAAATGCCTCGTGTTTATGCTCTGGTCCCTTCTGACGGAGATACTCCTTGACAACAAACTGCCCTTCCTGGCTCATGTGCGGCATAATACCATCGAGATGCTCCGCAATGTGCTGGCGCTCGGCTTGCGAAATAAATACGATGGGTCCACGGCAACAATCTCCATAGGCTGCCACTTCGTTGTAAAATGTAAAACCATAACCCTCTAAATGATTGGGTAAAGACTTCATGGATAAGCAATGCGCGCCATCGCACGCGTACGGCCGAAGAATAATGTTTTTGACATCAACGACAATGTCAGCAATGACGACAGTTTCATGCTGTTTGATGTAGTGGATGGCAGGAGTTTTTTCAAAAAAACTCCTCAGTCTCTGACGAAACATACCTTCTCCATTGAGAGCATGACAGGTGTGTGTGATAGCTGTCATCGACGACAGCATCAACAGCATCAATTGTTTGGTTGCGGGCTTACTGAAAGGAGATTATTGCGTCCACATAGGATACCTCTCACAGGATGTACCCATATGTCGGATGTACTTTGCGGTCTTGAAGGTCGTATGAGGCATCGCGCTTAGGCCAGACGCACGAGATCCTCCATACTATATAACCCCCAGGGTTGTTGCATCACCCACTTCGCGGCCCGTAACGCTCCGCTGGCAAAGGTATCACGGCTTTGGGACCGATGCACAAGTTCCAGGCGCTCACCTGGACCACCAAACAGCACGGTATGCTCCCCAACGATCTCACCAGCTCGGATCACCTGGATACCGATCTCCGTATCAGAGCGCCGACCAATCAGGCCCCGTCGTCCGTACACAGCGACATCATCCAGGGAGTGACCCCGTGCCTCTGCCATAACCGCTGCCATACGTAAGGCTGTACCGCTCGGGGCATCGACTTTGGTCCGGTGATGAGCTTCCAGTATTTCGATGTCATAGCCAGGACCCAATAAAGTCACCAACTGCCGTAATACGTGCAACATCACATTGACGCCCACGCTCATATTGGGGGCAATAAAGCATGGCATGTTCTGACTCAAACGACGTATTTCCTCATGCTGTGCTGCCGTGAAACCCGTTGTGCCAACCACGATCGCCTTCGTATGAGCAGCGGCCAGACGTATGTAGGCCAGTGCCGCATCCGCCACCGAAAAATCGATGATGACGTGCGCCTGCGCCAGCGTCCTGGTGCAGTCATGTTCTACCGTGATCCCTAGAGGGCCAATACCAGCCACTTCACCGGCGTCCCGCCCCAAGGCAACATGGGTTTTATGGGTGATCGCTCCAACGAGTTCCAGTTCAGGGTCTGTATGCACCAGATCGATCACTCGGCGCCCCATTTTCCCTGTCGCTCCTGTGACAAGCACCCGTATCAATATGGCCTCCTCCTCTCGGTTCCAGAGCCTCTGGGGCGCTACCAGCTTAAGGGGTACGTTCACTGGGAGCTTGCTGCCGTAGCGGTGTGGGCGGGCCTTTGCGTCCACAGCCGCTAGCACTACTCTGCAGCAGGAGCCCTAGCAGGACCATACTCCATACCCACACCCCGCGCCTTCCCTGTCGGCGGTGCGCGTCTCGCTGCGGCGCGTGCCTCGGGTGTGCTTCACACCTCGTCAAAGGTATTCCGTACAAGCACTTCTCGCGGTTTAATGCCATCCGCTGGTCCGACAATACCATCTTTCTCCATCATTTCAATCATCCGTGCTGCCCGATTATAGCCTACCCGCAAGCGACGCTGCAGCATGGAAATCGACGCCTGGCCGATTTTGGTCACGAGTGCGATGGCTTCATCGTATTTTTCGTCATACTCATCTTCCTCAACACTCACACGGTCACCGCCTGGCGTCAAAAAACCATCGTCGTAGCGCGGCTGTTCTACCGCTTTCCATGCCTCCACTAGGCGGCTGATTTCCGCTTCGGACACATACGCACCGTGCAGGCGTTGCGGTTTTGATGTCCCGGGCGCCAGAAAGAGCATATCGCCTCGTCCCAGCAACGTCTCTGCACCATTGGTATCAAGAATGGTGCGCGAATCAACCTTCGAGGTCACCTGGAACGACAGTCGCGCGGGGAAATTGGCTTTAATAACCCCAGTCAATACGTCCACAGACGGGCGCTGGGTCGCAACAATCAAGTGAATCCCCGCAGCACGGGCCATCTGAGCCAAGCGCATGAGGGAATCTTCCACTTCCCGAGCCGATACCATCATTAAGTCCGAAAGCTCATCAATCACAACAACCAGATAAGGTAGCTTCTCGGTTGGCATTGGCGGAGCCTCCTGCCCGGCCTGGACCCGTCCATGTCCTGGAGAGCCACCGCCGTGTTCGTCGTCGAGCATTTGATTGTACTGAGCGATACTCCGGACCCCCTGGGCCGCTAAGATTTGATAGCGTCGCCCCATTTCTTCTACGACCCGCCGTAAAACAATAGCGGCTTTCTTCGGTTCTGTGACCACAGGCACCAGCAGATGCGGGATGCCATCGTAGACTGAGAACTCTAGCATCTTCGGATCAATCATGATCATCCTGACATCCGTTGGGGCAGCACGGAAGAGCAGACTACAAATCAAGCTGTTGAGTCCGACACTTTTTCCGGAACCAGTTGCACCAGCGATCAGCAAATGCGGAATGAGCGCTAAATCTGTAATCACTGGTCGGCCCAAAATATCTTTCCCCAAGGCTAGACTCAGCTTCGACGTGGACGTGTGCCATTCCTCGCTATCGAGCAGATCGCGTAAGCGCACGGTCTCGCGCCGTTTATGAGGAATTTCAATCCCCACCACCGCTTTCCCAGGTATCGGTGCCACGACCCGTACACTGACCGCCTCCATAACCAGCGCCAAATCATCCTGGAGGTTGACAATTCTATTGACTTTTACCCCGGCAGCAGGGGCAAATTCATACATAGTGATGACGGGGCCTGGTAACACCTGCACCACTTCCCCTTCAACGCTAAATTCTCGCAGCTTTTGTTCGAGAAACCGTGCCTGGAGCGCCAATTCCTCAGGACTGTGCCCGTGTTGAGATGTCACTGGGGAATCAAGCAGATCGAGCGACGGCAGCGCATTTGTAACACGTTGCTGGGGTAAGCGCCTGACGGCGAGCGGTGTGCCCCGTCCAGCCTGGGGTTTTTGCACAACCGCAGCAGGCGTTTGGACTGGTGGTACAGGGGCCTGGCATACAGATGGGCTCTGGCTATCAACAAGACTCTTTGCCTTACTTATAAGAGGAGGTGTCGCAGTCGGCAACGTTGGCAACATAGGCACCACACGTTGCCGCTTCCGCACCGTCGTGGTAGACGGTTGGGCTGGTGGGGCAGCGCTCTGGCTGGCAGAGAGTGCCAGAGAGTCAGCGCTACTCTCTGGCGCACATGCACCAGCCAATGGCGCCGCCGCATCAGGCGGCCATAGAGGCTCTGATAGCCCGTCTCCTTCAGGCTGTGGTAGGTTTGACTGTCTCCACCTGATAACCGCTTGGCCCAGACGGCTGACGATTCTCGCACCTCGACGTATCGTCCATACGACTCCCATAAACCCTTGCCGCACAAGCCCCAGCAGTGCCTGCCAACTGGTATAGCTTATCGTCCTGAGACCGCTCCACAGCGCTGTGAGTATGGGGTGCTCGACCCCAACGCATAGGGCCCCGAGCGCTACCATACCCAGCATAGCATAGGCCCCAGAGCGGCTGAGAAAAATCACTACGCTCTCCGTCAGCCATGGGCTGCTGATCTCTCCAGCTAACCCGGCCATTCCCGAGTAGAGAGAGGCCACTACGGTCTCTGCTAACCACTTGCCACTGACCCCTCCGGCAAGAAATGGCGTACCCCCGATGTGGACACTCGTGAAAGTCAGATCGGCACACGCACTCACCGCAACCAAACAGAGTACACCACGCCCTGCCACCGCCACCGCGGTGTATATGCGTCCTCGTAAGAGACAGTATGCATCTATGACAGCAATCCCGATCAGCAAGGCAATCACGCTACCAAACCCCTGCAGCGCCCAATCGGCCCAGCTAGCCAGTGCTTCTCGTACTATACCACCACGATGCTGGCCTATGGTGCTTCCGTCGCTCACATAATGGTTCGCGTTAGGGGCCGCGGGAGTATACAAACTCACACTGAGTAGCAAGAATAGCGTGCTCATTAACAGGAACACGCCTACTACCTGACTCACCTTTCTGACGACCATGGGCATAGGCCCCTCTCTCCCCAGATAGAGTCACTAATCGCTCCGACTCTGGTGAACATAGCACAATCTTTGTGAGGCTACAGTATCTTTTTGACTTGTGCCTCCGTCCAAGGTAGCATACACAAGGTGAAGCAAGTCTCGTCAGCATGCCCATACTCACCCGTGCTGTGGCACCTCCTGCCATCTGGGATTGTGAGGGCCTCACCCTGGCAAGCACGTGAGGAGGTTCGTCTGCCAATATGGAGAAATGCCCATGCAACAATGCCTAGTGTGCTGCCTTGCCGTGGTACTGAGTGTATGCTTCTCTCCTCTGAGCAGCAGAGGCCAATCCCTCAACGAGGATGTTCTGGAGGTGAAAGTTAAGGGGGTCACCATCGATCCTCAGGGCAATACACCTGTGGTTATTCTTGAAGAGCAGCAAGGACACCGCGCCTTTCCTATTTGGATTGGGATCTCCGAGGCCCGCGCCATCATGCTTGCAATGGAAGGCGTCGCTACCCCACGTCCATTAACGCATGCGCTTCTGCATAACATTTTGGTCGATCTGAATGTCAGGATTGGTCGGGTCATTATTACGGATATGCAGGAAGATACCTTTTATGCGACTATTCTCTTACAACAAGGCAACAAAACGCTCACTATTGATGCACGACCAAGCGATGCTATTGCCTTAGCCTTGCACGTCCATGCACCTGTTTTTGCAACAAAAAAACTGCTGGACGCTGTGCGCACCGTCACTTTGCAAGAGCCTCCCGCCTCTACTGCTGTAGTCAAAACCCTTGGTATGCATCTGCAAAACCTCGATGCGACGCTCGCGAGTTTTTTTCACTTGGCGAAGGCAGCTGGTGTCTTGGTATCCTCTGTGGAAGCTGGGAGTCAAGCAGAGCAGCATGGCATACGCCGCGGCGACGTGATTACCGGCGTTGATGGGAAACCTGTCAAGGACATTCAAGACTTTCTGGCAACCTATAAGGCGAAAAAGGTCGGCCAGGAAATGCTCTGCCAGGTTACCCGCGATCGCAATCCTCTGATGATTCGCTTCGTGCGCTCGTCGCGCGATGAGGAGACGAAGCGTTAAGAGCATTCAGGAAGGTTTCCCAGTACTGGAGATGTGCGGCTAGACGTTGGCACTGTTCAGGTATCTCTGACTGGGTCTGGTAGAGACGACAGCGCTCCATGAAATCTTGAATAGCAGGGACCACAAGCGTTTCCTCGTCATAGAGGGCCCTGTCCATGAGCTGCAAATGTTCCTGCATCAATTGTTGAGAAACTTCAGAGGACGATAGAGGGCTGGGACGCTGTTGTAGATCAATAGGGGTGCCATGCGGCTGGGAACGTTTTTCTGCCTCATCAATACACCGCAAACACCATACGGTCAGGCAGCGCAGGGTACCATGCTGGTAAATCTCCACCGAGGTCGTATAGGTTTGTACGTACCATTGTTGACAGTTGGTACACCGCGCAAAGCGTCTCACAATTCTCCCCCTCTTTGAGGACCCGCATAGAGCAGTACCCATGCACGTAAGTTCTTTGCGATATTGGAGCTTCAAACTCATCAGTCTTGGCGGCATGGCTATAGCCGTCTTTGCCCTCCCGTATTTGATGTCCAGGCAGCCTGTGACCCTGTATGAGAACTGGCCAGCGAATGCCCAGCAACGTGCACGCCTCACCAGCGACTACGGTTTTGATCGCCCTCTCCCGACCCAATGTGCTCTATGGCTGCAACGGCTCGTCACGGGGCAATGGGGCACTTCGCGTTACTCGAATCGGCCGGTCTTTCACGATACCTGGCAAGCGACCTCTCGGACAATTCTGCTCTTACTGTGGACCGTCCTGGCGTGTAGCCTGGGGCTAGCCGTACTCTGGAGTGTGCACCATCTGGCGCCCTGGTTGAGCGCACTCTTACCCCGCCGTCAACTCCCCGCCATTCTGGAAGCATTACCAAGCTTCGTTGTGGCGGTCTTCCTGCGTGAGCTGATTATCTGGCAACTGGGCTGGGAGAGTATGGCCAATTTGCCGCTCTTCGAGCCTTACTATTTCTTCAACCCTGTCTATATGCTCTTACCAGCCTCAATCTTAGCGCTTACGCCGCTACGTATCTGGTACACGTTTCCCCCCGCACGCTACGGCCAACGGGCTTCTCTCCGTCAGCGCTGGCAGTACTTCAGGACAAGCTTTCGCCCATACCTGGAGTATTTTCTTCTGGAAGTATGCCTCACCGAGTATATCTTCGTTTTCCCCGGTGTGGGGAGTCTGGGCATCGAAGTCCTGAAACGACGCGATCTTCCTGTTTTACAAGGCTATATACTCTGTATGGGCGCTCTCTACTTCGTCTTGTGTTGTCTGTGCGAGTGGGGCGCCTCTCCCCATCAGCAACCCCTATCTCAGCCAGCGTTACCCCACGCCTCTCCTCCTGCCTTCTCCCCCCGAGCAGTCTATACGGGCTTCTGGTGTCTCCTGATGCTCGGTGCGGTCACCCTGTGGGCGCCAGCGCTCGTGCTCTACGATCCTATGGAAATGCATAGTCGTGATCAGTTCCTTGCTCCAGGCTATCGTTACGCCTTGGGCACAGATTTTCTTGGACGTGACGTCCTGAGTCGTACTGTGAAAGGCTTTCGAAGCTCTATCCCGCGTGTGGTTGCCGTGACAGTGATTATCGGGGTTGTGAGTTGGCTTGTCTGCAACGGCACATGGAGAATACAGGGACTGCTCAGACCGTGGTGGCGTGCAGGTCTCGCACTCCTGCACGGCATTCCATCTTTTGTACGCGCTTTTATGGTCTTCGTCGTGTTTGAACACCACTCTTGGGCTCTCGACATTGCCCTTATTGTTGCCTGTCTACCAGTCACAGCCCAGCTTATGACTGAAAAAACCACGCCTCTCCAGCGCGTAGCCCACTGTGCGCAGCTTGGCGGACTGGTGCTGCTCCTCGAGGTGACCTTCTATTTTCTGAATCTCAACACCGAGTCCTTCAAGCCCACCTGGGGAGGCGACCTCCGTCATGGTATGCAACATGGTCACAACAATATATGGATGGTGTTAGCTCCTGCCCTCGCTGTCGTCTGGAGCCGTTATAGCTTCCATCAGCTGCATTACAGCCTTCCACACCAGCACCCTACCGAGCCGCCACGAGTACCAGCCTATGGTGCCACAGAACGATAGCGAGGACGTAAGAAGATGAGCAACCCCATAAGGAACATCACGGCGCTGATCACATGCGGCATACGCAGAGGACCCAGATAGAGATCATCAGCCCGAAATAGCGACGTAAACGACCGTACCAGGGCATAGTACATCAGATATAAGCCAAACAGACTCCCTGGAGGCCACGGTTTCTTTCTCAAGCTCCACAGCAATACAAACCCGATAAGGTTGAGCACTAACTCGTAGAGCATCACTGGATGCAAGGGAACGGGGCCAAACTCCTGACCAGCGATGCTGGTGGCGGGGAAGGTCACTCCCATCCAGTCTGGGAAATGGCGCAGCCATGTCGGTAGCATGGGGGAGTGCAGTGGATAGCCATGGGCATCGCCATTCATGAAATTGCCAAAACGCCCAAATGCATGGCCTAAGCTAATGGCCGGAGCAGCCATATCGCACAGGCTCGCAAAGGGCAGCCCATACATACGGGCAAACCACCAGCCGCCAATGAGCCCGCCAATGAGGCCCCCGTGAATTGCCATGCCCCCCTCCCACACGGCAATTATCTTCCATGGATGCGCTCCGTAATAACCCCACTTGAAGAGCACGTAATACAAACGCCCACCCAGCAAGCCACCCACAAACGCATAAAAGGCGAGATCGACCATCCGTTCAGGAGGCAGATGACGACGTTTGGCTTCGAGGCGGAGCAACCATATACCCACGAGCAGCGCCGTCACATACATCAAGCCATAGTAACGCAGCGCAAACGGGCCAATCTGGAACACAATTGGGTGCACAGTGCCCTCCAGCCCCCAGGGCAGGCTTGCTTATCCCTCCACAACAGCATCCACGTGCTGTGCGCCACTCTCCCCGCCTTTCCTATCTTCCAGCACCGCCTGCACATGCTGGACGAGAGTGGCTATGGCTCTCTGCTCATCCATAGCTGACAGGTTGAACCAGTGCACGTGTGCCATTTTACGGAACCACGTGAGCTGGCGTTTAGCCAAATGACAGGTGGCCTTTTTGATGGCAGCTATCGTCTCGTCCCAGCCCATCTCTCCCGCTACATAGGCGAGGAGCTCCCGGTAGCCCAGGCTGTTCAGGGCTGCACCGGAGCGTGTGTAGCCCCATCCGACCAGCCTCTCCACTTCCGCCAACCAACCAGCAGCAAGCATAGCATCTGTACGCGCCTCAATACGCGCATAGAGGTCGGCGCGCTCCCGTGTCAGACCCACGCCGATATACGAGAACAGCGGCGCCTGGCCCTGATGACGATAGCGGTGCAGAGAGAAGGGCTCCCCAGTCAGATACGTCACTTCTAGTGCCCGGATAAGACGGATGCGATCGTGCGGATGATAGGAGGAAGCCGCAACCGGATCGACATGCTGGAGGCGCCGATGCAACGCCGGCGTGCCATGCTGATCGGCATACAAGTGCAGTGCGCGTCGCAAAGGGGCGTAGGCTGGGGGAGCTGGCATAAGCCCATAGAGCAGCGCCTGCAGGTAAAGACCGCTCCCTGCCACAATCAGGACGCGCTTCCCACGCTGCCGTATATCATCAAGTACCTGCCGTGCACTCGTCAAAAACTGCGCGGCGTTACTTGGCTGATGCGGCAGGAGCAGGTCCAGTAAATGATGCGCTACCTGGGCCTGCTGGACCAGGGAAGGCTTCGCAGTACCAATATCCATATATCTGTAGAGCTGGCGCGAATCAACGTTGACAATCTCAGCCTCAAGCTCCTGGGCAATGGGCAAAGAAAGAGCCGTTTTTCCCACAGCAGTGGGACCGACTAATACCAGGAACGGCTCTTGCATTGGGGAAACTGCCTTTATGTCCAGTGTATAGAGAGGTTACCCCGTTTTTCTCCTCTGCGCTGTACCCTATGCATGCTGAGATACCCTGGAGAGCGTAGACAGGAAGGACACGAGGCCGTACAACATGCAGGTTACTGATCGTCCACCATCTCGCGGAGCTCTTTACCAGCCTTAAAAAAGGGCACGCGCTTCGCTGGAATCTGTACGGTATCACCAGTTTTGGGATTGCGTCCTTCGCGGGGATTGCGTTTGCGGATACGAAAGCTCCCAAAGCCACGCAACTCTACTTTATCTCCTTCACTCAGGGCCTCTGTGATAGAATTCAGTAAGATATTCACTATAGTTTCAGTTTGTTTCTTAGTAAGCTGAATCTTGTCAGCGACCTTCTCGACGAGCTCTGCCTTTGTCATGCATTTAGATCTCCGCAAGAAGGAACCCATCACACAGCGCCCGAACCTTATGAGAACATCGCAACATACTCCCACCCCGCCAGGATGGTGCATCTATGTCTCGATTTCTCAAGTCAACGCATGTTTGTCTTCTCCAACTCTCAAGCATCGCGAGGTGGCTCTGGACCCATCTTGCCCCTCCCCTAAGATGAGTCCACCAACTACCCCGCAGAGGCTTTAGGCGTCTCCTTCTTCCTTCTTGATCGCATCGGCTAAAGCAGACCGCAACGTCGTCATCCCCTCTGGAGCCGTATCGCCAATGGTCACCGGTTCAGCGGCCTGGCGGTTGACGTCCAGCACGTCCTGGCGCTCGTTGTCTTCCATAAAAGCCCGTACGCTGAGACCAATCTTCCGTGTCTCTAGATCGATCTTAATGATTTTGGTATCGAGTTCCTGGCCGACACTGACCACCTCTTCCGGGTCTGTGATCTTCTCCCGGCTCAGTTCAGACAGGTGGATGAGGCCTTCCACGCCGTCCTCAAGTTCGGCAAACGCCCCAAAGTTGGTCACTTTCACGACCTTCACACGCACATCCTGCCCAACATGATATTTGGTCTGCACTTGCGTCCACGGATCGAGTTCCATCTGCTTCAATCCGAGGGATAACCGCTCATTCTCTTTATCCACGTTCAGTACGACTGCGCGCACCTTCTGACCCTTCTTGAGGATTTCCGAGGGGTGCTTGACGCGCTGCGTCCAGGACATATCGGAAATGTGGATGAGGCCATCGATGCCTTCCTCAAGAGCGATAAAGGCCCCAAAGTCAGTCAAATTACGAACTTTGCCTTCGACTTCACTGCCTACCGGGTAGCGCTCATCGACGGTCGTCCATGGATTAGGTTCAATCTGCTTCATACCCAGCGAAATGCGTTTTTTGTCCTTGTCAACGCTTAACACCACCGCCTCGATAGTATCGCCAATATTGACAATTTTCGAGGGATGGCGGGTGCGTCGGGCCCAGGACATTTGTGAGACGTGGACCAGTCCCTCAATCCCCTCTTCCAGTTCCACAAAGGCGCCGTAATCAGTGATACTGACGACCTTCCCAGACACGCGTGACCCTTCGGGATACTTCTCCGCCACATCCATCCAGGGATCTGGAGTCATCTGTTTCAATCCGAGCGAGACGCGCTCATGCTCCTGGTCAAACTTGAGCACCATGACCCTGACTTTATCCCCAATGGCGAATAGCTCCGAGGGATGGCTGACCCGCCCCCAGGACATATCCGTGATGTGTAACAGGCCATCAATGCCACCCAGGTCAATGAAGGCGCCGTACTCGGTGATATTCTTCACCACACCCTCAATAATCTGCCCTTCGGCGAGCGACGCCAGGGTTTTCTCCTTGGCACGCTGGCGCTCCTCTTCGAGGAGCACACGCCGCGACAGCACAATATTGCCCCGCCGCTTATTGAGTTTAATGATGCGCATCTGCAGCCGCTCGCCAATGAGCTTATCGAGGTTGCGTACCGGCCGCAGATCAATCTGCGATCCGGGCAAAAACGCCTTCAACCCGATATCTACAGTCAAGCCACCCTTAATACGCGCCACGACCACCCCGTCGACGACATCATTGTTATCGTACTTCTTACTGATGTCATCCCAGATTTTGATGCGGTTCGCCTTCTCCTTGGAGAGAATGACTTGGCCTTCGCTATCCTCCTTTTCTTCCAGCAGCACATCCACTTCTTCGCCAACCCGCAAATGCCGTCCCTGGTCGGGAAATTCATCGAGATCAATGATCCCTTCCGATTTATATCCGACGTCCACAAGCACCGAATCGCGTCCAATGTGGACGACACGCCCGCGAACGATCTCACCCTCTTGGATATGCTTCAGGCTTTCTTCATAGAGCTGCTCTAACTCTTCCCGACTCGTCACGTCCTCAACCGCAATGGCCTCATCAGCGCCCGTGTCCTGCACCGGCGCTCCGCTTTCTTGTCCCGCTGCGCCTGGCATCCCAGGTTCCAGCGCTTCTTGCCGCCCTATCTGATCAGTCATGGAAACTTCAACCTCCTGTTGACGCCCCTAGAGAACGTATGCATTCATACGTCTCTCCTGCCTACACCCCATGTGCACCTCCCGTTGTATCCCTCCTCTCATGGAAGCGTACATCGAATCTCTGATAGCATAGTCTGGACAACCTCGTCAACTGTCAAATCCGTGGTATCGATGCCCTGGGCATCTGGCGACTGCACTAAAGGCGCTGTAACACGCGTCCGGTCCTGGCTATCGCGCTGTGCCATGGCCTCTACCACCTGCCCCAGCGTTGCGCTGTTGCCGCCCTGTTGCATCTCCTGCAAGCGCCGCTGACCGCGCACCGTCGGCGAGGCATCGAGGAAAAATTTGATGGTCGCATCCGGGAAGACGACCGTCCCAATATCACGCCCTTCCATGACCACGTCTGCCTCACAACCGATCTGTCGCAACTGCGCCGTGATCACCTGGCGCACGCCTGGCATCGTCGCCACGGCGGAAGCAGCGCGTGCCACTGCCTCACTCCGCAATTGGGAGGTCACACACTGCCCAGCGACCCATATCTGCAACGCCCCATTGGGAAACGTCAGCTCAATCGGTGTACGTTGCAAACACGCGACAATGGCAGCGGAGTCCTCCAGCGGCAGGGCATGGGCACGCACGAGCCAGCCCACAGCCCGATACAGCGCCCCCGAATCGACATAACGGTAACCGAGGAGGCGTGCCAGACGCTGGGCTACCGTGCTTTTGCCGGCCCCAGAAGGTCCGTCAATAGCAATGATAACACAGGGACGTTGCTTCTCAGTCATGGGAAAAACCCCGCTTTCCCTAGCTTGCCTCACCATTGGCTCCGCGAGCACCAGTCTTTACGCAATGCGCGCGAGCTGCGCATGCACCGTACGGGCCGCCTGTGCGTCACACGCAATCTGCGCTGCCAACTCTGCTACCGAAGCGAACTTACGCTCATCACGGATACGATGCAGGAACTCGACGCACACCGTCGCACCATATAAATCCACATCCACATCGAACAGATGTGCCTCCACGCTGAGGGCCTGATTCCCGAATGTCGGATTGTACCCTACGTTTGCCACCCCTGGGTAGAGGCGTTTGTCCCACTCCACGCGCACGGTATATACGCCTTTCCGTGGCACAATGGCATTGATTGGGCGGACATTGGCCGTGGGGAATCCCAATTGTCTGCCGCGCCGAAAGCCCTCCACGACGGTGCCTTCGATAGCATAATAGCGCCCCAAAAGACGCGCCGCCTGTTCGACGTGACCCTCGAGCAAGAGGCGACGAATATTCGAGCTGCTGACCACCGTATCATCTTGCCTAATGGCCGGGATCACGGTGACCTGATAGCCAAAGTGCTCGGCCTGGGCTTGGAGAAAGTCTACCGTCCCCGCGCGACGATGCCCAAAGCGAAAATCGTGTCCGACCACCACTTCATGAATGCCGAGACGTCGCCACAAGACCTCACGCACAAATTCCAGAGGCTCCTGGCGGGCAAATTGCTCAGTAAACGGCACCCGCAAACCGACCGTAATCCCGAACGCGGCAATCAGGCGGATTTTTTGCTCATAGGTGGTCAGCAGGGGTGGTGCTTTCTCAGGCGCCAGCACCTGTAAAGGATGCGGCTCAAAGGTAAACACCATGCTTGTCCCAGCAACCTCCCTGGCCTGCGCCACGACGTGCTGAAAAATCGCCTGATGACCGAGGTGCACCCCATCAAAATTCCCGAGAGCGAGGACGGGCTTGGGATAGGCTCGTGGATCGAAGGCTGCCAGATTCTCGATAATCTGCATAGATCATCCCATTGTGTATCAGTCTGGAGTGTGGTGCACGCAGTGGGCTGGTGCGGTACTATAACAATGCCAGATGCAGGCCGCAATAGAAAAGCAAGATCTGGAGCCCTCGTGCTGAAAAACGCGCTTGACATTGGGCAATACTCCAAGTACAAAACGCCATTTGCAAGGCGGTAGGCAAGCCTCCAGGGTGGTCAGCCCGCCGCAGGGCCGTGTGGCAGGCTGACGTCGTTTGGTCCAAGGTGAGAGCTGGAGATGATGAAAGGGGGGTATGAACACACGTCGCAGTCCAGACGCAGCCGTCATGGCCACGAGGGCCGCAGCACTTAAATGTATCTACGTGCTCATAAGCAGCTTTGTACTCAGCCACGCTCTCGTGCCCACTGCGACAGTTCAGGCACAACGGCGCGAAATGCCCCTTACCTTACGTGAAGCCACGGCGTTTGCCCTCCAGGGCAACCTGGAAATCCAGATCGCTGGCCTGAATCCTCCGATCCGGGCAGCACAGATCACCGAGCGCGAAGGCATCTTTGATCTGAACACCCGGGCCACGCTACGCGCTACAGATGCACGCACGATGGAGAGTGCTACGACGTTCCTCAAACGCGTGAACGACCGGCTCTTTAGCCAGGATGATTCCCAGGAGCAACGCCTGGCGCTCGGCGTTTCTCAATTGACTCCCTATGGCGGCACGTACGATGTCGAGCTGTCCGAGACGCATCTTGGGACCTCCTCGCGCCGTACGACGGTGACCGAAGTGAAGGCGAATCGTGACAGGTGCGTCCTTACCTTCCCTGGGACCTGCGATCCCATTCCTGGGAGTGAAGTATATAATGCTGACGCCACGCTGCGGGCCACGCAACCCTTGCTCAGAGACTTTGGTTCTCAGGTCACCAGGACGCAGATTCTCATTGCGCAGAACAACCTCACCATTTCCCAGGAAGAGTTCCGCCGCCAGGTTATTACTATTACTTCACGGGTCCAGCAAGCCTACTGGGATCTCGTCTTCCGCCGCCAGGATTTGGAGGTGCAGCAACAGCAGCTCGTCCTGGCACAGCAGCTCCTCGACCAGATCCGCAAGCAAGTGGCGGTAGGTACCCTGGCGCCTCTCGACGTGCTGCAGGCCGAAACGAATATTGCCCGCACCGAGGAACGCATCCTGGTGGTCGAGAATGCCGTACGGACGGCTGAAGACCGCCTCAAGCGCGTGATGAATTTTAGCCTCACTGGGGAACGCGCTGACGTCGTGATTGTGCCCGCTGATCCGCC
>JBMDXC010000607.1:0-2026 GCA_048594805.1 Candidatus Entotheonellaceae bacterium
ACCATCTGCCTCCTACTCTACACCTATCCCGTCAAGTTGAAAAATAGAAACATGTGCATCCTGCAGTCTTTGGGAGATCGGCAGGAATCTTCTTTGGTATCGCCACACCTCCTGCAACCGCACACAGTTTGATCGCTCGAGAGAGCGTTTATACGCTCTCCCGCTGAATCTTTTCGAGAATTGCCTCCAACACCCATTGATGACGGGAAATCCTGATCGGCCGTGCTGCACGCAACTGGTCGAGGTCCTGACACAGGGGGCCGGGGATATGCAGGGTAAACCGCACATCCTTTGGGGTTTCCTGCTGGGGCTTCGCCGCGCTTCCGCCTTTGCTGAGGTATTGCTGAAATGCTGGGTCATCCTGCAATGGATTTTGGGGCGCTTGATCATCTTTCGGTTTGCGAGTGACTGCCATACCTGCCCTCACCTGGAGTTGTGTCTCTTTACCACAATATCAGTATAAAAGCGATACTTATTAAGTATCGAAAAGGTATTGGTACAATGTACGAATTTCTGCCATAGCCTTGGTATCTTTCGGTAGGTATTCCGTGACGGCGTAGCCTGCGCCAAAGGCGTTGCTGAATGCCTTGCGGTTGCCGATGGGCGTATCCACATAGCTCCAATAGTTCGGATACTCTTGGAGGAGAGCAGCAGCCTCAGCGTTGTCCGAGCCTCGAGGAAATGCTTTGTTGATAATGGCATAGGCACGTAAACCCGGATTGAAGGCCTGTACTTCCTTGAGAAGGGTTACCACGCTGTCGGCCGTCCAGAGGTCTACTGACGTGGGAGGGAAGGGGAGTAAGAGGACATCCGCTACCGCTAGGGCCGCACGCTGGCTCGCGGTATCACGTCCCCCCACATCAATCACGATATCCTCGTATTTCTGGACCATACGCCTCACTTGGACGGCGACATCTGCTTCCCGTGTCTGAATCGCGGTATATCCAGCATCGCCTTGCGTCCGTCGCTGCCGTTGCCGGGTGAAATCCATGGCGCTGCCTTGCTCGTCCGCGTCAACTAACAGCACATCCTGCCCAGCTGCCGTACGCAGTACAGTGAGGTTGGTGGCTAGCAGCGTCTTGCCAGAGCCGCCTTTGGTTCCGCCGACAACCAAGATCATCTCTGCACCATCTCTGTATAAGGCCAGTATAACTGTGGTATAGAACAGGTAGTAAAGATACATGTATTTTGTATCATTGCAACAGAAAAAATCTTGGAGCTTCACTTTGAGGGTAGCGGGCACAAGATTACCGCAGGCGTAAAGGTGTCGTTCCCTCTCATCTCGCCAGGCTCGTATGTCGCAGATTACCACGGAAAGCGCCAGAGGATGTACCAATCCGCGTTTCTGCTTGACTTCATAGCCAAAGGTGGCGTAGAACGCCACACACCTGACGCTCGCCCTGACTGCTCGATTGTGCTCGATGTAGTCTGTGCCCGTAGGTGTTGGTGACCCTTTAAGCGTGCTCCAAAAAGCGCAGTGACTTTTAGACTACAGAAGGAGGGTTCTCATGGGTAAGCCCATGGTCGGTGGGACGCGTTTTCTCCTCCTCTGTACCCTCTTGCTGGCGCTTCCCTCCTTGATACTTCCCGACGTAGCCTTTGCTCAGCAAAGTACTGTCGCAATTAACCCCACGCAGGGGCCACCGGGCACGAGGGTGACGGGGACAGGAACAAATTGGCCATCAGGCCACAATATGCAGATTTTATGGGATGGCGCAACTGTCCTTGCTAATACAACCGTCCGGAGCGATGGCACTGTCAGCGTTCCATTCACTATTCCATCTAATGCAACTGATGGAGCCCATAACATCTACTTTTGGGATGTAGATGGTCGCTATTTCCTAATCGCAATCTTCACTGTTGGCCAGACCACGGGGACAACGGTAACACTCGAGCGGGCTGTTACATACAACGGCGAAGGGGACTTTGGCCAAGAACAGACCATATTCACTCGTGGTGAGGTCATCCGATACGCAGCTATCGTCAATAACCCTGGGAGTAGCGCAGTTACCCGTAAATTTGAATT
>JBMDXC010000608.1:0-14898 GCA_048594805.1 Candidatus Entotheonellaceae bacterium
CACGCGGATATCCTGGGGAAGCGCTTACCTGAACTGCGTGCCCGGGCCCAGGTGTCGGAGCCGCCCAATGTTACATTCGTGACCTTCATGCAGACGCTGGCGAACCGTGAGCAGCCTGAAGAAACTATCGAACGTCTGGTCGGGATCTTTCGCGTCCTGAAACCGCATCTGCTCAGCGTCTACACCCAGCATCTCTCAGCCTGTAATCCTGTGTACGAACCGCCTACTATCCGTATCCTGGAACGCTTAGTGCGTGAGACCCAGGAGCATATCCTCAAGGGACAAATCCTCCTCGAGGATATAGCCTGCACGGTATCAACGCGTGAGCGGGCCGTCCTCTGGCAGTTGGAACTCGAAAAGCTGCTGGTAGCGGCTGGAGGCGTATGGGGACGTGTCGAGGCTGCGCCATGACAGCTGCACCGACGCTCCCTGTCGAGCAGGCTGCTGAGGCACATGCGCAGCATATTGTGCAGGGCGATAGTACAGCGATGTCCCAGGACTGCATCCCCCAGGTGCGGCAAGAGCCGCCGGATCTCTACGCGCAATTGGGTACGACGACGTTTGCGCGCTATACTGTGCTGGGCCATGCCAGGATTGGTTTGCAGCATGTCTTCAAAATACGCTATTTTGGTGCGACAACTGTGACCGTACACCACCGCTTAGGCGCTGTGAAGGGGCAGTGGCGCGTGCTGGAGAGCGAACGCGTTTGAGGAGGCAACCGTGCAAAAATTCTTACAGAAAGATCAGCTCGCTCGGGAAGAGCACATCCTGTATATCCCCTCCGGCAAGATCTTTGCGATTCGCGCCGAGCAGAACTTGCCGCCGATGGCGCTGCCGACTACGGATGCGGACTTTCTCCAGAGCCGTATGCATGGCATCTGCGTGGGAGAAATCGAAGCCATGGAAGGGGCAGGGCGGACCGTGTGCGACTTTGAGGACGTGCCGTGGGAATTTACCCTGGATATGGCGCGCCAGGTATGGGACGAGTCACGCCACACGGAAATCTATGAGCGGCTGCTGCGGCATGTGCAGAGCACGCTGGGAGAATACCCTGAGTCGCGCATTCTCTGGGAGTGTGCCTGTGCTGAAGACCCGGCGGCGCGTGTGGCGGGAGTCAATCGCGGGCTGGAAGGGCTGGCCTGTGACGTCTTTGCGCAACTGGTGCAACTCGCCCAGAAGCTCGGCGATCCGATCATCGAGCGGGCCGTGGATATGGTCCTGGCCGATGAGATTACGCACGTGCGTATGGGGACCATCTGGATGCGTAAGCTCACCGAGGACGATCCGGCGCGGCGGCAAATGGCGCTCGAGTTTCAACATCATATCGACGAGCTGTTCAATTTCCGTGGTGCCCGGCAAGACGGACCAGCCGATCAAGTGTCGATCAGTATCTCCCGTGAAGCCCGCAAAATGGCCGGCTTTACTGATGAAGAGATCGACCGTCTGGTGCAGGCGGCAAGTGCCAGTGCGGCGTACTGAGAGGGTAGGGGATAAGGGTCCGTTCGTGGCAACGCAGGACGTCTGGTCGATCGGTATCTACACAGGTATATCGCCACTGCATATGGCGCCTGCGGGTGCCACGGAAAACCCCGTGCTCACTGCAGCGCAGGTCACTGATATCCCCGCGACATTTGTCGCTGATCCCTTTATGCTCCAGGTACCGCACACCTGGGCCATGTTCTTCGAGGTCATGCATGCCGAGTGGCAGCGTGGTGTCATCGGCCTGGCCACGAGTCACGATGGGTGGCACTGGGGCTATGAGCGCGTGGTCCTACAAGAAACCTTCCACCTATCGTATCCCTATGTGTTCGCGTGGCAGGGCACCTATTATATGGTGCCGGAAACCCTGGAAGCCGAGGCCATTCGCGTCTATAGAGCCGTCGATTTCCCGACCGCCTGGACCTGTGCGGGTGAGGTACTGGCCGGCCGGTATGCTGACCCATCGCTGTTTCACGCTGATGGCAGGTGGTGGATGCTGGTGTGCAGCACGCCCTTCGAGCACGATACGCTGTGTCTCTACTATGCCGACACGCTCCTCGGGCCGTGGCGGGCGCATCCCCAGAATCCGCTCATTCAGGGCGATGCGCATCGCGCCCGCCCGGGTGGACGGGTGACAGTGCTGGGCGACCGCCTCATACGCTACGCTCAAGATGACGCCCCATTTTATGGCAAGCAAGTCCGCGCCTTTGAGATCACGACACTAACCACGACACATTATGCCGAGCGCGAAGTGCCAGAAAGTCCTGTGCTCCAACCCTCTGGAGTCGGCTGGAACGCCAAAGGCATGCACCACATTGACCCGCATCGACTCGATGACACGCACTGGCTTGCTAGTGTCGATGGTCATTACGAGGAACACACTGGCGACTGATTTCTGCAGTTGGTGGACGTCAGCTTATGATACACACCTTTTACCGTTTAAGTCGCCTGTACGCAGCCTCACCCATGCTTGTGCTCATGGCTATAGTCTGTTCCAGTGCTGTCGTTGGGCTCAGTCTGAGCATACCCTGGATTCTGAAAGAGGTCCTCGATTATGGTCTGGCCCAGCGCCAGATGCGTTTCCTGTACCTGGCGGGTGCGCTGCTCGTTGTTGTCACGGTCGTGCGCGGGGTGGTCGCCTATGGGCAGAGCTATTTGACCGCATATCTGGCCCAGCATCTAGCCTATCGTCTGCGTCATCAGTTATACGATCAGATCCAGCGCGCGAGCTTTGCCTATCACGACCGCGCCCAGACCGGCGAACTCATGTCACGCGCCACGGCTGATGTCGAAGCCGTCCGTCTGTTCTTCCAGTTTGGCTGGCCCATCGGGCTCAGCGTAGCTCTGACTGGTGCAGGCACGATGGTGGCGATGGCCTGGCTCGATTGGCGCCTGCTCGGCTTGACACTGGTCAGTCTGCCGTTCTTTCTCGGCGTAATTCTCAGGATTGGGCGATTGCTCCGTCCTCTGCAAGTGTGGGTGCAGGAGAAAACCGGTGACCTGACGGTGACACTCCAAGAAAGTCTCGCCGGTATCCGAGTCGTGAAAGCCTTCGCCCGTGAGCGCCAGCAAATAGAGGGCTTTGCCCAGGCCGCAGAGGCCCTGGCTCAGGCCCGCATTGCGGTAGCTGCAAAGGAAGCCGTCAGTTTTCCGCTCTTGACATTACTCCTGTCTTTTGCCGTGGCCTTGACGCTGTATATTGGCGGCCGACGGGTCATCGCCGGGGTGATGAGCCTGGGCACATTGGTCGCCGCGACGAGCTACCTTGCCCAACTTGCCCAACCACTCCGGCGTCTGAGCTGGATGACTGGCATGGTCTCGCTCTGTCAAGCCGGGGCCGAACGCCTCTTTGAAATTCTCGATGCGGTTCCAGAGGTCCAGGATGCCCCGCAGGCCCGCCCCCTGCCGCATCTTGAAGGCTGGGTACAGTTCGAGCACGTGAGCTTTCGCTACAACACTGACGTCCCGGTGCTGCACGACGTTACTTTCAGCGTGCATCCAGGCCAAGTCATTGCCCTGCTGGGCAGCACCGGCAGTGGGAAGAGCACCATTGCGCAATTAATTCCGCGCTTTTACGATGTCACGAGCGGCTGGATCACGATTGATGGCGTGGATATCCGTGCCTACCAACTGGCGGCGTTGCGCCGGCATATCGGCATGGTCATGCAAGATACCCTGCTCTTTTCCATGACGATTTGCGACAACATCGCCTATGGGCGTGAGGATCTTGACCTTGACACAGTCATTGCCGCCGCCAAGGCAGCGCGGGCGCACGACTTCATTATGCAGTGCCCGGATGGGTATGACACCTGGGTGGGTGAGCGCGGTGTGACGCTGTCAGGCGGCCAACGGCAGCGCCTGGCGATTGCGCGGGCCTTTGCCCGTAACCCGCGTCTGCTCATCCTCGATGACGCGACATCAAGTGTGGACATGGAAACGGAATACCTCATTCAGCAGGCCCTCGCCGAACTCATGGCCGGCCGCACCACGTTTGTGATTGCGCAGCGGCTGCGCACTCTGAAGCAGGCGGACACGATTTTGGTGCTCGCAGACGGGCGCATTGTGCAGCGCGGCACGCATGACGAGTTGGTGGCGCAGCCAGGCCTCTACCGCCGCATCTACGACCTGCAACTGCGCGACCAGGAGGACTTCTGGCTCGGTGCCGCGCGTAACGGACATCAACGTCAGGACCATCACACTGCCCCGCGCGGGATACCCCAGGTTCCGACCCCATGAGGGCGTATCAACGTAGCCAGCAGGGACCAGGGGCCAGGCCTGAGGAAGAGAAACGTTATGGGAAAGCCTACGACGCCCGTGTCGTGCGCCGCCTGTGGCCGTTTATGGCGCCGTATACGAGCAGTCTGCTCCTGGCTACAGCCTGTATGCTCGGGGTCTCGCTGAGCCATCTCCTCGCTCCATACCTGGTAAAGCTCAGCCTGGACCGCTACATCGTTAATGCTGATCTGGCAGGTTTCACGGTGCTCGCCTGCCTCTATGCTGGCAATGCTCTGCTCGCCTGGATCATGCAGTATCAGCAAAGCCTCGGGCTGGAACGCATGGCGCAGCGCGTGCTGCTCGATCTCCGGCAGGCCCTGTTTACGCACCTCATGCGGCTCGATCTCTCTTTCTACGACCGCAATGCTGTGGGGGTGCTGATGTCACGTATCCAGAACGATGTGGGCAATCTGCAAGACCTGTTTACGAACGGTATGCTGGGGACGCTGAGCGATTTCGTGACCCTGGTCGGGATTCTCATCGTGATGCTGTCCCTGCATCCCCTACTGACCCTCATCACGCTCGCCGTTGTCCCACCGATGGTGCTTCTCACTTTATACTGGCGTACGCGTTCTCGACGCGCCTTTGGACAGGTGCGTATGGCCCTGGCTCAGGTCAACGCCAGCCTCCAGGAAAACATCTCCGGGGTACGGGTGATTCAGAGTCTGTGCAGTGAAGAGGCCAATCTGCGGCGTTTTGAGCGTTTAAATGGCGCCCATCTCACGGCCAACCTATCGTCCTCCCGGCTCTCCGCAGCGCTGCTGCCAAGCATTGAGCTGCTGAGCGTGGTCGGTATTGCACTGGTCGTCGTCTGTGGTGGTCCCATGGTGCTGGCGGGGAGCCTCAGTGCTGGCAGCCTGGTCGCCTTTGTGCTCTACCTCCAGCGTTTCTTTGAACCCATCCGCGACCTGGGGTTCCGCTGGAACAACTTGCAAATGGCCATGGCGGCTGGCGAGCACATTTTCGAGATCCTGGATACGGAGGTGCATATCCAAGAAGACCTCCATCCAGTGTCTCTGTCGTGCATGCGCGGAGAGGTCGAGTTTTGCCACGTCTCATTCCATTATCAGCCTGGCACGCCCATCTTACAGGACTTCTCCTTGCACGTGCCGGCCGGCCAGAGCCTGGCCATCGTTGGCCCTACCGGTGCTGGGAAGACGACCCTGGTCAACCTTGTAGCGCGTTTCTATGACGTCACCAGCGGTGCCGTCCTGATCGATGGCATTGATGTCCGCCGTCTCTCCCAGGAGAATTTGCGCCGGCAGATTGGTCTTGTCCTGCAAGAGCCATTTCTCTTCAGCGGTACCGTGCGCGACAATCTGCGCTATGGCAATCCCACCGCCAGCGATACAGCCATCATAGCCGCGGCGCAGGCCATTGGGGCGCACGATTTCATCATGCGCCTCGCCCGCGGCTATGATACCAATGTGCATGAGCGTGGGAGTCTGCTCAGTCACGGTCAACGCCAACTACTCAGCTTCGTGCGGGCCCTGCTCGCCGACCCGCGCCTGCTCATCCTCGACGAAGCCACTGCCAGTATCGACGCCGAGACCGAATGCCTCGTGCAGGCCGGCCTGGCCACGCTGTTGCACGGCCGCACCGCCTTCCTCATCGCGCATCGGCTGTCGACGGTGAAGCACGCCGACCGAATCATCGTGCTTAATCAGGGGCGTCTGGTGGAGAGTGGCACACACGAGGCACTGCTACTGCAGCGCGGACTGTACTATCGGCTCTATGCGATGACCTATGCCAGCGTGGAGGTTGAGACAAAAAAGGCGGGGAGATGAAGACATACTATGCATGTGCAACCCTCTTCCGTACTCACCGCGTCTGTGCAGTCACCTCATGCGCTGACGTCATGCTGCCCCGCCTGGACAGACTGGCGCGACACGCACCAGGAGCCACGGACGGGTTTGTCGGCGAACCCCTCCAGACGGAATGTGCCCCCATAGGAGAGGGGAGCAGCATCCCGTCATCGCCTTCGGCAACACACGCTCTGTTTGCGTTATCCCACCTCCATATCGTGCTGAGCCCGCAGGTCAGGTGGCAGCAGCTCGCTGCGGCGGCGTGGTCCGGACTTATCGCGCAGCCCTTCCAGTCCTTCCTGCACAAACCGCTGCACCCACTTGTAGACAAAACGACGACTGATGCCAACCGTGGTAGCAATGTCGGTGATTGTCATACCTTCAGCCAAGAGTAAAAGAATCCGGCCACGTCTGGCAAGCCCGGCCGGTATAGTCGTTGCACGCTGCCACGCCAGCAGCGTCTGACGTTCCGCAGGTGTGAGGCGGATCGTGAGGGAAGTTTTGCGTCCACGAGCCATACAGAGACCTTTCAGAAAGAGTATCATTATGTCTCGTGTCGGCAAAATGGTCGTGCAACTTGAGCATTTCCCCATGCGCGGTGATTGTTTGCTCCTCTCTTGCACCCCTAAGCCTCTCTGCCAGACTCGCCCCCAATGTTGGGGGCACGAGTGACTCCGGTCACCCGGGGGAGTGCAGTAACGGGGAAAGCCAGGTGCTCGTCTATCAGATATCGTAATCAGCCGCGCTGAAGCTTCTTGGCATCGTTACTCCTCCGAGGTGTGGGAGTCCGCAGGCACAAAGCCGAAGCGGGCAGCGAGATCCTGGGCCCGTTGCCGCGCTCTTTTGCCCTCTTCGAGACAGGCATGGTGGTACCAGAGATTATCTTCAAAGGCCGGATCGCTCTGGATAGCTTGCCGACAGCGGGCACATTTTTTCCCTTGGAATACATCGCCGAGTTGCACCAGGCCTCCTCCAAAACTCCTGGAACACGGGGAGGGACGCTGAAACTGTATCGCTGAAACTGTATCAAGGATGCACGCGCTCCTACTGTGTGTCCATCTTATACTTGTAGATATTCACCATCAACTAATTTTCTTCGTGGTATCAAAATCTATATGCAGATGCCAAGCACTATACGTCTTTACTGCATGACTAGCACGTTATAAATTTTTTTTCTGTTGACCCCTTTGAAATAGGGTGTGAAGAGTGTGAAGTATCTGAAAATAGGAAGAATATCTGACTTTGGACAGCCGTATACAGACATGGCTCCTTAGAGTGTCAGGGAACGAAGTGCGGGGAGACCCTGGAGAGAGTACCATGCGCATAGACGACCGGACCAGCTAAACCCGTGCGTCTCTGAGCACTCTCTGGAAGCATAGAGAGCATCGTACAAATGTGCTATCTTTGGGTCAAACAGTGTAAAGCCCAAGCGTAAGGAGGGGGCTTGTAATTTTCAGCCTCGCGCTGGCTCCGCACCACTATTGTGCTGGACGAGCCCGACAGCCCTGGCGCTCAGCACCCATAGCAGGGAAGGACGATCATGAAGTGTGGCATTTTGATGTTCCCTACACGACATCCCGTCGATGTGGCCGCCGTGGCGCGGCAGGCTGAGGCGTTGGGGTTTGATGCCCTCTGGGTGGGAGAGCATCCGATCATGCCAGTGCATAGCGCCTCGCCTTTCCCTGGCTCTCCTGATGGCCGCATCCCCGATTCCTATAGCTGGTTTCTAGACCCTTTTGTCACCCTGGCACGGGCCTCGGCAGTGACGACAAAACTAAAGCTCGGGACAGGCATCACCCTCATCCCAGAGCGCAATCCACTCCTCCTGGCCAAGGAGATTGCGACGCTCGATTACTTTTCTGGGGGTCGGTTGCTGTTTGGCATTGGCGCCGGCTGGAACAAAGAAGAAACGGAGATTATGGGCGGCGATTTCCCGCACCGCTGGACGCAGACACGGGAAGCCATTGAGGCCATGAAGGCACTGTGGGCTAACGAGGCAGCGGAGTATCACGGCACGTACTATGACTTTCCCATCGTGCGCTCCTTCCCACAGCCGGTGCAGCAGCCGCACCCGCCCATCTTTCTCGGTGGTGCGGCGCGGCAGGTGTTCAAACGGACGGTGGCATATGGCAATGGCTGGATGCCCACTCGTAGCACCCCAGAACTCCTCAAGCAGGGGCGCGCCGTGCTCAACGAACTCGCGCTTGAAGCTGGTCGTGATCCCAAGTCTATTGAGGTCATGGCCTATATTGCGCCCACCGATCGCACCAGGCTTCAGGCTCTGGCAGAAGCCGGGGCAGACTCCGCGGTGCTGCTGCTGAGCAGTGCACCAGAGGCCGCAGCGCTGGCTGAACTCGAGCAGATTGCTAAGGCGGTCCTGTGACGGTGTGGGCTCACCGAAATGCTGCCCTAGATGGCCACGTGATGTCGTCGGTGTGCATGCTGTCGAGCTCACGCCTGATGTGTGGTTCAGCCTGATGCTCGCGCTGGGTGGCACCTTCCGCCAATGGGTATACTCTCCGAGTCATGCCGCCGTTTTCCCACAATGAGTACCATAAAGGATAACTCGGTGACCGCAGACGCTGCCTACGCTGCACCCACACCGCAGGTGTTTTATATCCACGACGACCTGAGCGATGATGTCCGCCGCACTCACGGGGAGCAGTCTGTCGCGTTCCAGCTCACCCAGGAGCTGTTGACGCTGGTACGCCGTGATCCGCAGCGCGTGGTCGTCCTGCATCTCGAGGACCAGATCAGCCGGCTGGTGGGGCAGGGGAGTCATACGCCCTTTGCCGTGACCATCGGCATTGGCCATGCCGGTGAGCGCGTGGCACGACAACTGCATCAGCGCACAGGCTGGTTTCCGATGGTACGCCGGGTAGACGTCACCCGCGAGGAGGACGGCCAGGGAGGCTACAACCTGGTGAGTACCACTGCCCAACCACTCGCAGAGCAACTCGGGGGTGTTGAAACGTATCCATCTCTGGCAGTGGTCGATGATACAGTGTTTTCCGGTCTGACCATGTGCACAGTCTTGCGTACCCTACCTCCAGCCGTGCTGGCGCGCACGCACGCCTTCTGCCTGCGTGGTGTGGCTGAATCGCTCCACAGTATTCAGGCTCTGTGCCCTGTCACAACTGGCTTTGCAGCCTCAGGGCGTATCTTGGACGAGGTCAGTTTCATCAATGCCGCCGGGCTGGTGCGGCGCATCAGCATTCGGCGTGTGGGGCAACCGTCGTTAGCCTTCTTTGATCGCCCAGCGTGGATGCATGCCTGGTTCCCCGGTTACGCGGATGACGTGATCGCTGTATGCCGACGCTTGAACGCGCTGCTGGAGCCAGACACGCCTCTGTAACCCTTCTTCGCTCAAGGTCGTCCTCTGGGCGACCGATAGGAACAGAGATCTTTTTTTGAAACGCCTACTTTGAGAGCTGTGCACGAGCCCGACACACGACAGGCGCAGGCGCTTTGCTATGGCAGCCGCAAGCTCAAGTAGCGCCCGTAACGCACGCACACCAGCCGTGTGGAAAGTAGAACGATGCAGACGCATGCCATCTATGCCAATTTTAGTGAGAATGTCACGCTGGTCTGTGAGCAATGCCACCGCAGCAAAGCCATCCAGGCCGCAACTGTGAAAGACCTCCCGCAGCCGCTCAAGGTCAAGTGCCCCTGTGGTGCGACGTTTGGGGTCAACATTATCATTCGCCAGTTCTACCGTAAAAAGACCCGACTGCCGGGCGTGTATGTCAAACATGATACCCAGACGGGCAAAATTCTCGAGCAAGGCCGGATGATCGTTGAGGATATCTCATGGACAGGTATCGGGCTCCGTACCCTGTATCAACATACCGTCCTGATCAACGATGTGCTCGCGGTCACCTTTACCCTCGATGACAAGCAGCACACAGGCATTCAGAAATCCGTGCGGGCCCGACGTATCGATAACCGCTTTATTGGGGCAGAATTTGTTGATCGCGACGCATATACGGATACCAATAGAATGCTGGGCTTTTATTTGATGCCCCGGTAACATGCCCTGCCACCCATGGAAACACCCGCTACCCAACACAGATCGACATTGCATGCACAGCGTGAGTAGTCAATACTCTCGGGCGTAGCGGACGCGAGGACGATGACCCCGTCCCTCGCCAGGAAGGAGAGGAACGCCAGGAGGAGGCATGGACGATCTGATTGTGTACGGTGGTATTGTCGCTGGACAGCAGCAAGACATTGCCATTCAGCACGGGCGTATTCGTGCAATTGCCCCTGGGCTCCAGCCCGTAGCCCACGCACAGATCGATGCGACCGGCAAGCTGGTGCTCCCAGGTTTTGTCGAGTCGCATATCCATCCCGACAAAGCCTTTGTGGCTGATCGTGCGCCAGGGTTGCAGGCTGGTGGACCCACGCCGCAAGTGCTGCTGGCCGAGCTGAAAAAGGCTTTTACGGTGGATGACGTCTATCAGCGGGCGCGACGCGCCCTGCGGTATGCTGTGCGCCACGGCTGCACAGCCATGCGGGCCCATGTGGAGGTCGATGCCTACGTGGGACTGCGTGGCGTTGAGGCGCTGCAGCGGGTGCAGGCGGAATGCGCTGGGGTACTGGACTTACAGCTGGTGGCGTTTGCGCAAGAAGGCATCTTTCATGACGACGTTACCCAGGGCCTGCTGCGGGAAGCCCTCCAGATGGGACCGCAGGTACTGGGTGGATGTCCGTACATGGATGAGGATCAACGCCGCCATATCGATTGGTTTTTCGATACCGCTGAGGCGTTTAATGTGCCGCTGGACTTCCATGCCGACTCCTCGGACGACCCGGCGCGGCTCACCTGTACCTACATTGCCGAGCAAACGATCGCGCGTGGCATGCAAGGGCGCGTTGTGCTTGGCCATTTATGTACCCTCGATATGCTCGAAGCAGAGCAGCGGGTGCGGGTCATGGGGCTTTTGCAGCAGGCCGGCATACACGCTGTCAGCCTTCCTACCACGGAACTCCACGTGAAAGGTCGCGCGCCGGGCCCGCGCACCTGGCGTGGGGTCACTCGCATCGACGAACTGCGTGCTGCAGGGGTGAACGTGTCGATCTCGACCAATAATATTGTGAACCCTTTTACACCCTATGGCCATCCTGACTTGCTCCGGCAAGCCCTGGTAGCGGCGATGGCAGCGCACCTGGGCAATCTGGAGCAGTTGGCCTGGCTGCTCGACCTCGTGACGGTGAATCCGGCCAGGGCACTGGGCCTGGCTGACTATGGGCTCAGCCCGGGATGTGGCGCTGACCTGGTGGTGCTCGATGCCAGCAGCCCGGAGCAAGCGATCACCGAGCAGGTCGAAAAGCTATGGGTACTCAAGGCTGGACGGGTGGTGGCACGCAACACGCGCACCTCAGAGGTGCTGGCATTGCAGTGAGGACTGATGGGAAGGCTGACTAGCGGCGCCAGAGCAGCGCGGTCCAGTACGCGATACTGACCACACCAACGGCCACTGACCCGAGGGCATGCAACGGTCTGGCGTCAATATCCAGCAGACCTGGCGTACACCTGGGCGCACGGAGAAGCCCGCAGGCCGTGACGCCTCGGATGAACACCCCTGACAGGAGATATAACCATACCCAGATGAACGGGAAACAGGGCGTGTAGAACCAGATGCCAAAGGAGGGAAAAATCATCCCCGGCATAATGATGGGCTGCAGGCGCGCTGCCTCCTGAAGTGCATGTAGGCCTCCGGCGGTATCTTTGATGACGAACTCGACATACCCGATGATCCACGTCACTGGTCTCTGGAGCGCGTGCACCTGGTTACTCACGTACACCACGAGAAAGGCGAGCGTGCATGCCAGGACCGCCAGGACGCCGGTCGCCGCACTGGCGAGGACGAGCCAGGTCCCCACTCGAGGTGGCCCCTGGCCCTCACTGACACGCTGGATGAGAGCACGCTGCACGAGGATGGAGATTGACCCAGGCAGTAGATTTACCAGTGCCAGGCTGCCTACGAGGGCAGGCGCATAGAGGAAGAACACCAGGAGCATGAGGCCAGACGTCCCGGGATAGAGCACGCCGGAAAGGCACAGCGCCAGAAAAGCGGCGATATGCGAGGCGACACAGGTACGCAGAAGGTATGCCCCTGAGAGGGTAGGGGGCCCAAAGACACTGTCGCATACCGCCACAAATGTGGCGGGCCAGTAAGGGCCCTGACAGCGTAGCCAGCGGGCAATCTGGACGCGGTGCGGCACGGCAATGTGCTCTTCGGCTAGCGCAAACAGCGCCCATATACTCCCAACGAGTGCCAGCCACGTGGTCAGTGGATGCATATGAACGTCTCCGTCCCACCACCTGCGTGACGTGTACGTGCGAGAGTGCGGATAAACATACCCAACCATCCCTGCTTTCCAGTATACTTGTGACACCATGTGCCTCTGTTGCCCTCGCAGCAAGAAGCCCTGTAACCAGAGTGGTAATCATAACCTATGAACACTACACTAGACGAATTTCGTAAAGTTGCCGAAGAAGCCGCTATCGCCGGTGGGCGTGTCTTGCTCGAGCATCGTTTTGCCCCCCTGGAAATTACCCACAAAGACCGCCAGGAAGTCGTCACCAATGTCGATACGCTTGCTGATACGGCTATTGGCGATGTCATTCGTCACTACTTTCCCGACCACTGCATGATCAGCGAAGAGTCCGGCACGCGCCGCACGGCCTCGCCCTATACTTGGATCGTCGATCCCTTGGATGGCACCGAGTCTTATATCCGTGGGCAAAATTTTTCGAGCGTGACGATCGCCCTGACCAGCGCGGACCAGACCCTCATAGGGGTGGTGTACGACCCGTTCAACGACGAACTCTACAGTGCCGTCGCCGGGACAGACACCACCGTCAATGGCCACCCTGTGCGTGTGACCGAGATTCGTGGTCTCGACCAGGCCCGCCTGATCCTCGATTATGCTCCGCGCGACGCCCTCCGGCACCATCTGTATACCATGGAGTGGGAACGCGGGTTCAAGCAGATGTTCCGCATTGGTGGCTCAGTGGCACTGAACATGTGTCTCATCGCCAAGGGTGCAGCGGAGGGCTACATGTATGGCCGCATGCGCAACCGCGTGAAGAGCTGGGACATTGCCGCCGCGGCCCTCCTGGTGCAGAACGCCGGGGGCCGAGTGCTGGATCGCCGTGGACAGACGCTAGATACGCACCAGCCCCAGGGGTTTTTACTGTGCTGTAACGCGGCCCTGGAACTGCACACGCTCTTGCCGGACGAGACACTACCCTCAGCGGCATCTTGATCGCCACACCGGTATCTGAGTACGATGACCTACCCCGCTAAACTGGTGGGGCAATCACCGTGCGCAGCACTTAGAGACTGTTGCGGGGTTTGCCCAGGTATTCGAGACTCTGGTGATACCATTCGGGTGAAATTTTGTTGCTCGTCCCCAGATAGCGCAGTACCGCTTCCAGGGTGAGAATGGCCGCCAGATTGATGCCCTCACGTTTGAGGCGCATCTGCCCGCCTTGCTGGCGGTCGAGTAATACCAGGGCGTCTTCCACAATGAGATTCTCTGCTTCCAAACGTGCCGCCGTCTGGATGACACTGCGCCCTCCGGTAATGAGATCGTCGATGATCAGTACCGTCTGCCCACTCGAGTATGTACCCTCGATCACGTGCTCCTGCCCGTCCTTTGTAGGATGTAGATAAATCATTGGCGTGCCGGACAGCAACGAAAACGCTGTGGCCAGGTGCAGTCCGCCAAACGGTACCCCGGCCACTAAGTCGTAGTACGCCAGGCGTGGATGGCGCATGTTTTGCAAAGTGCGGACCTCTTCCAGCATCACTTCCGCAGCCTCGCGCAACGCTGCAGGATTGCTGATGAGCAGTCGCAAATTCACGTAGACCGGCGAATGCACAGCTGTCCCGAGCGAGAAATCGCCAAACTGGATGGCACCGAGCTGCCAGAGTTCATCTGCCAACCACAGGTTGGCTACACGTTTATCCTCATATTCCATACGGTGACGTCCCTTCTTTGTGAGGCATATTGATCGTCTTACTCCATCACATGACCGCCGCAGACGGGAATATACCGCCCCGTGACCAAACTGCCCAGTTCAGAGGCCAGAAACAGGACGACCAAAAGCATAGAGAGATCACTGCTACGCACGCTCAAGCGCCGTCATCCCATGTGTCTGCACCCATCCGGCAATGCCCCCGCTCAAGCTCGCAATACGATTGGCGCGCCAGCCCTGCTGGATCATATAGGCTGCTACATCCAGACTGGTATGACCATGCCAACACTGTAAGACGATGTCCATTTCAGTGGGCAACTCATTGAGCCGTATCGGTATTTCCTCAATAAACAGGGACACCGCGCTCGGGATGTGTCCAGCGTGATACTCCCACGCTTGACGCAAGTCTACGACTACAACATCGTGGCCACGATCCAGGCGAGCTTTTAACTGCTCCGGTGATACCTCGATGATGCTCATGGGCTCCATAGGCATGTCCTCTGCAAGGCGCACCACCTGGTGCTTATGGCCAGAATCCGCTTGATATTATATAACGGCATGACGCAATCTTCAGGTCTCAAACTCCGGATTATCCTGGCTTCACCATAGAGAGACATAGATTGTACAGGAGAGGCGAGCCATGAGCCAAACACAGGAGCGCGGTACCGAGGCGTGGTGGACCGAAACCGGTGCGGAGGAGTGGGCGGACGCGATCGTCGCTGCCATGAAGCTGGGGGGTGTCGAGCATCTCTTTTTCGTCTCCGGCTCGGAGTTGACCTTCTATCAAGAGGCTATTGCCAAGGCCCACGCCAAGAACCGCCCAGCCCCTCGCTTAGTCACAATGACCCA
>JBMDXC010000609.1:0-3104 GCA_048594805.1 Candidatus Entotheonellaceae bacterium
CGCTGCACGTCGTAGTGCCGTCCAGCCCCGCGGCACGGTAAATGTACTGGTAGAGGGAACAGACATGCAACACCGTACGCTCTGGCGCATGTGCCGACACCCACCAGGTGAGCCGGTGATGCATTTCTCCTTGCCTTGCTGCCCGCTCTTTGCCACAATGGCATGAGCCATGAACGGCAATGAGGGAGAGCGTGGGAGAAGGGGGGACGATGGCGGAGCTGACGTCACAGCGCTACGAAGTCAAAGATATGGCGGAGGCCCTAGAGCTATACTACGCTAAAGGGTGGACGGATGGGCTGCCGGTGGTGCCACCAACCGAGAACAGCATCTGGGGTATGCTTGAATCGGCAGGGCTCGAGCCGGAAGCGGAAATCACCTTTATCGAAAACCGCCAGGTGTCGGTTACTGCGGAGAAGGTCGCAATCAATACGGTGATGGCAGGCTGTAAGCCCGAGTATATGCCGATCGTTGTCGCGGCAGTCGAGGCCCTTGGGGAGCCGCGTTTCGGGTATCACGGTCCAGCGACCAGTACGGGTGGCTCGGCGATCTTCATGGTGGTCAATGGGCCGATCGCCCGCGAACTGAACATCAACTGTGGCGACAACCTGTTTGGACCGGGCTGGCGAGCCAATGCAGCCATCGGTCGTGCCATACGGCTGATCATGCGGAATGTCATTGGCACCATCCCCGGGCTGCTCGACCGCAGTAGCCTGGGCCATGGCGGCAAGTACAGCTACTGTATCGCGGAGAACGAGGTTGACAGCCCCTGGCCGCCGCTGCACGTGGAGCGCGGCTTCCGCCCGGAGCAGAATGCCGTGACGATCTTCGCAGCCCTGGCGCCGCATCAGTATGCGAACCAGTTGAGTGCGACCCCGGAAGGCGTGCTCACGACGGCCTGTGCGCATATGCGTATCTCCGCGGGCCTGCGCGGCCAACCACAGTACGTCCTGGTGTTCGCTGGGGAACACCAGGCAGTCATGGCGCAGGCTGGCTGGTCCAAAGATGACGTGCGCCAGTTTTGCTTTGAGCATACCAAAACCTCGCAGGCAGAAATGAAGCGCATGAACGTGATGCCAGGGGCAGTACAGCCGGAGGATGAGACGACCATGCACACGCTGGTGGAGACCCCGCAAGATTTTATCATTGTCGCTGCCGGTGGCCGCGCCGGCGTGCAGTCGGCCTATATTCCCGGCTGGGGTGGTAAGCGCAGCTCACAAAGCGTCACGAAAGAAATCCGCCGGCCATAGGGGCCGATGGTGCTAGAGAGGAGGAGAGGACAATGGCTCTACAAGTGTTTGATCCGACCACGGAGGCCAAGGAACAGCCCATAGCCTTCGTGCCCAGGCCAGAATCGCTGCGCAACGTGCGCATTGGTCTGGTCGAGAATACGAAGTACAACTCGGATAAGCTGTTGCTCCGGATTGCCGCTATTCTGGAAAAGGAATACGGTGCCCAGAGCCATATTATACGCAGCAAGCACAGCTCTGGGGTACCGGCGCACAAGGAGATCATCGACGAATACACCGCCAACTGCGACGTGGTCATCGCCGGGGTCGGCGATTGAGGCTCGTGCAGTTCGGGCAGTGTGCTCGACGGTATTATGTTTGAAAAGCACGGCATTCCAGCGGCCTCGATTATCACCGATGTGTTTGACGCCACGGGACGGGCGATGGCGCAAGCCTGGGGCCTGCCCAACTACAAATATTTAAGTGTGAAGCATCCCATTGCCAATCTCACGCAGGACGAGTTGGATCAGCGTGCTCGTGACATCGTGCCGCAGATTGTGCAGCTCTTGCTCGAGGGGCAACAGTAAACAGAGGATACCATCGACCATGGCGTGTATTTTCTGTGACATCGTCGCCAAGCGTGCCCCGGCCAGTATTGTGCACGAGGACGACGAGATCATAGCCTTCAAGGATATCAATCCCCAGGCACCCATACACGTTCTGGTCGTCCCGAAGCTGCATATTGCCACCGTGAACGATCTGCAGGAGCAGCATATCGTACTGATGGGCAAGCTCTTCATGGTCGCGAAACACCTGGCAGCGCAGTGGAACATTGTCGCACAGGGGTATCGTCTCAGGGTGCACGTGGGTCGTGGCGGTGGCCAGCTCATTGACCACGTCCACATGCACCTGCTCAGCGGACGGCAGTACAGGGTCTAACCCCATCCTTGGAAACGCAACCCGGGACATATGCCTTACTCCTCTGCTCGTCAGCCACCTGCTCGCTACAGATCGGGCGGCTTGGACAGTGCTGCGTTCGGCCTGGATTCTACGTCTACGTTGGCAGTGCGTGTGGGCCTGGCGGCGTCAGGGCACGTGTGGCGCATCACCAAAAACCTGCGGCACGACCACACTGGCACATCGATTATCTCAGGACCGCGACCCAACTTGAGGCGATCTGGTACGTCTATGGCACCGTGCGCTGGGAGCACGTGTGGGCCGATATCGTCCAGCACTTACGTGGAGCGTCCATACCCTTACGGCGATTTGGTGCCTCTGATTGTACCTGCGCCTCACACCTCTACTTCTTTCCCAGGCGTCCCTCGTGGTACACTTTTTGTCACCGGGTGCAGCACGCCTATGGCGATCATCCGTTGATCTACTGTCAGCAGCTTGAGTCCTAGAGGCTACGACACCTCAACTCGCAAGGACCTGATGAGCCCATTGAATCTCTCGAAGTTCATTGGCAGTGAGGGGCGTCA
Source organism: Candidatus Entotheonellaceae bacterium (assembly GCA_048594805.1). GTDB lineage: Bacteria > Tectomicrobia > Entotheonellia > Entotheonellales > Entotheonellaceae > SXND01. Next base: position 2,708 of record JBMDXC010000609.1, read on the forward strand.
TGCGTCCCCAGCCAGGGCCATCTACCCCATGCGTTTCCTCCTGGCTTTCGCGCAAGGAGGTCTCTTAAGTCCATTACTCCCCCTCTTACGCGAAACCTTTCGCGTCAGCCCCGGTGAATTAGGGTTGCTTACGTCTATGTCGGGGCTGAGTTCAGTCGTGATGGATATCATTGCTGCCTATCTCTTGCAGCGCCGTCCGTTGCTGTCCCTGTTGCTGCAAGGCATCGGCCTCGCTGGCGTGGCGCTTCTGGGTAGCATGCTGGCTCCCGGCTTCTACTGGTTAGTCGCAGCCCAGATGCTCCTCGGCTTTGGGTTGGGCATCACGCGGGTGGCATGCCTTATGGTCATCGTGACTGGAACCCCACGCGCAGTGCAGGGGAGAGCCAACAATCTCCTG
>JBMDXC010000061.1:0-16100 GCA_048594805.1 Candidatus Entotheonellaceae bacterium
ATGCCGGGCATGATGACCTTCGAGAATGTGCAGATCCAGCTTGTCGATATGCCACCTATCTCCCACGAGTACATGGAATCCTGGATGTCCCAAATTACCCGTAATGCTGATGCCTTGTTGCTCGTGGTTGATCTGAGCGACGCTGGCGTGCTGGATGCCGTCGAACTGATCACTGCGGTCTTGCAGGAGTGGAAAATCCTGCCGACGGCCCACCCCCTGACTGCCGAGGCACAGGAGTCCCTCGACGTTGGTGTGGTGCCACGGCGGGCGCTGCTTCTTGGCAACAAGTATGATATGCTGGCCAGCAAGGACAACTGGGACGTCCTCCAGGAGCTATACGGCACGCGTTGGCCTGCCCTGGCGGTCTCAGCCATGCACGGTCATAATCTCGACATACTGCGTCGGGAACTCTATGCGCTGCTGGACGTTGTCCGAGTGTACACGAAGGCGCCTGGCAAAAAACCGGACCTGACTGCGCCTTTCACCATGCCACGCGGCAGTACTGTGGTCGAGGTGGCAGCTACGGTCCATAAAGATTTTGCGACCAACCTCAAATTTGCCCGGATCTGGGGCACGGAAAAATACGATGGCCAGATGGTCCAGCGTGACTATGTGGTCCAGGAAGGGGACGTGATCGAATTGCACATGTAAGCGATCCGCCCTCGGCTTGCAGCCAGGATATGTACCATGGGACGTAAAAAGTCACGCCATGCCCCACCGCCAGCGCCGCCACGGCCACGGGATGAGCCTTTTCACAGTCCGTTTCGGGATATGCGCGAGCAATTACGCGCCATTAGCAGCGACCGGCCGGCGCCGCCGGCTGCCGCACCAGCCGTGCCGCCGCCAACGCGCGCGCCCAAGGTCCTGATGCAGCGAGAGAAAGTCGTGTTTCTGGCAGAGATGGCCGGTGTGACACCTTTGCCCAAAGACCCGCGGGGCCGGGTGGAGAAGCCGCAACTGACGCCAAAACCCTTGTATCCGACTGATGACTACGAAGCCCTGGCTGACTTGCGGGACCTCGTCGAAGGGCGCGGGGAGTTTACGATTCAGTACACGGATGAGTATATGGAAGGCCTGGCGCCAGGCGTCGATCGACGCCTGGCGCAGCGCTTGCACCGTGGCGATTATGCGGTCCAGGCATATATCGACTTGCATGGCCACACCGTGGAGGAGGCCAAAGTTGTGGTGGAGCGGTTTGTGACCGCTGCCTACGCCGCCGGGCAGCGGTGTATCCTGCTCATACATGGCCGGGGACTGAATTCGAAGGACAACCGTCCGGTGCTGAAGGAGCAGGTCCGTATCTGGCTGAGCCATGGCCGCCTCAGTCGTCTCGTCCTGGCCTTTGCCACGGCGCCCATCACGAATGGCGGCGCTGGGGCCGTGTATGTGCTGTTACGCCGGGTCCCGGGCTTCCAGAAAAAATAGAAGGAGGCACATACTGCACTGGGATCGGAGTCTCTTAGGGAAAGAGTTTAGCCGCTTCGAGCAGCACGTGACGCGGGCCATGCTGCTCGAGTATGCTGCCATCATTGGCGCCCGGGATCCGGTCTACACCGATGCACACGCGGCCCAGGCCCGCGGCTATCGGGACATGATCGCGCCGCCGACGTTTGTCGCCTGGCGTGGCGCCCACCCCATTGCTCCACCCGAGATGGGTTTTCACGGGACGGGTATCAATGCAGGATATACGTGCGTGTTTTCTAGTGTGGTCTATCCTGGCGACGTGTTAACGTACTCGACCTGCCTCGTCGACATGTACGAAAAGACTGGTCGGTCTGGGACAATGCGTTTCGTAGTGCGGGAGACTACTGTGACCAATCAGTATGGGGCTACGGTGGCGGTGCTGCGCAACCCGTTTATTTTAGGGTGGTGAAGGGACGCGATTGTGCTATAAACCGTGTGACAGCGGCTGGAGTGCTCCAGCCGCGCCATGCTGCGAGTGGAAGAGTGCTGAAGAGAAGGGGAGAGCGCTATGGCAACCGTGGGAACAGGCAAATATACATATGAACTTATTGAGAACTGGGCGAAGCTGCCCCCGGGACAGACGTTTGGTAATACCAGCGCTGTCGCCACCGATTCTCAGGACCGGGTCTACGTCTTCCAGCGCAAAGACCCTCCGGTACTGGTCTTCGACCGGGACGGCACCTACCTGAGCTGCTGGGGTATTGGCGCCTTCGCCAATCCGCATGGCATCTACATTGCCGACGACGTGGTGTATCTGACTGACCGGGAGGACTCCGTGTGTCTCACCTACACCCTGGACGGGAAACCGCTCCAGGTCTTGGGGCATCGTGGGGTGCATTCCGACACTGGCTGCGAGCGTCCCGGCGAACTCGTACCCCGCGCTGCTGGCCCCTTTAACTATCCAACAGAGATGGTACCAGCCCCGTCGGGCGACCTGTACGTGACCGACGGCTATCGCAACGCTCGGGTACATCGCTTTACCGCCGATGGTCGGCTGCTCATGTCGTGGGGTCAGCCAGGCAAGACGGAGCCGAATCAGTTCCATTTGCCCCATAGTCTGGTGGTGGACCAGGAGGGTACGGTGTACGTCTGCGACCGGGAAAATAACCGCATCCAGGTCTTCTCGGCCGATGGCCAGTTCCTCACGATGTGGTCCGATATGCGTCGACCCCTGGACATTTCCATGGACCGGGACGGCATTTTTTACATCAGCGAAGGTGGGGTGGACGGACTGTCACCGCGTGTCAGCTTGATGGATAATCACGGTAACGTAGTGGCCCGCTGGGATTCCCTGTCAGCCCATGGCAGTTGGGTGGACGCGCATGGCGACATCTACATGGCGTTGGGAGCGCGGGAGCGGATCGACAAGTACGTACGGCAGAGCTAGGGAGGAGCCGCCGATGCCTGAGAGACCACATCTCAGTTTTACGCAGATCCAGGCGGCCATGCAGGCCATGATTGAGAAGGCCATGCAGCTACCTGAGGAACCCGTCGCCATGGCCATTGTGGATGCCACGGGTAACTTATTGGCCTACAACACCATGGACAATCTCCGGCTGTATAGCCGTCGCCATGCGCTCCGTAAGGCCTATACGGCAGCCATCATGGGTCTGGATACCGGGGCCCATGCCCAGCGGCTGCACAGCCAGGGGCGCAGCATCAGCGAGATGGGCGACCCCCAGCTCACGTTCGGACAGGGAGGCCTGGTCATTATCAAGGATGGTGTGCTGCTGGGCGGCATCGGCGTGGGAGGCTATCCCAGCGGCCAGCGGGACGAAGACCTGGCACGTGTAGGCCTGAACGCTATGCACCTGTAGAGATGCCATACAATCGGCCACAGAGGTCTACACAAAATAATTATAATTACGCTTGTAGCGTCATGATACTCGAACATGCGCAGTCGTGTTGGGCACATAGTGAGTTGCCTATGGTGGCCGAGTGTTGCCGCGCTTGGCAGACTCACCCGACAATTTCCCCTTGACCTGGAGGGGAAATTGTCTTACTTAAGAGGTCTTAAGTCTTTTATATTTGTGGTTAAGTATTAGAGTCATATCCGGGGAGGATGTACTAGTGCCCGCGCAGTTTGCACACGTGACAGGATGGCTGGCTTTTCGGTCCCGGCTTTCAAGAACTTCCTGGCGCTGGCTGGTGTGGTGTGGGTGTACCATCATAGCTCTGAGCTTGATGGCCTGCCATAGTGATGCCCCCGCCTCTGCCCAGCAGAATCGCCCACGCGAAGCGGCCAATGCCCCGAAAGAGCCCAGCGCCCCGAAGCAAGTCAAGGTAGCGCGGGTGCTCGACACGCCGCTCGAACGCACGACGGTTGCGCTTGGTTCACTTGTGGCCTATGATCAGGCTACCATCAGCGTGAAAGTTCCAGGGCGTCTACGGAGCATCATGGTCGATCTCGGCAGCCTCGTGCAGCGTGGGCAGTTGATTGCCCAGATTGAGCCGCAAGATTACCAACTGCGCGTGCGACAGGCGGAAGCTGCCGTGGCCCAGGCCAGGGTGCGCTTGGGATTACCGACAACCGGGACCAACGATGACATTGATCCGGAGCAAACGAGTCTGGTCAGGCAGGCCCGTGTGCTGGCGGAAGAAGCGCGTGCCAACCGCGAGCGCCTGGCGGCGCTCCTCGAGCAAGGCATTACGCCGCGTGCCCAGGTCGATACCGCAGAGGCGTCGTATAAAGTGGCCCTGAGCCGTCTTGAGGACGCCCGCGAAGAAATCCACAACCGTCGGGCGGTCCTCGTCCAGCGCCGCTCTGAACTCGAAATCGCCCGCCAGCAGCTCGCCGACGTCTCTGTATACGCCCCATTCGATGGGGCCATTCAGGAGAAGAGGGCCAGCGTTGGGGAGTATCTCGCTTCCGGTGCGCCTCTAGCTACCATTGTCCGCATGGACCCGCTACGCTTGCGCGCTGAAGTGCCTGAGCGCGAGGTTCCCAACATCCGTGTGGGGCAGACTGTCCGGGTCACAACCGAGGGCGATCCGAATGTCTACACTGGGCGTATCGCGCGGCTGAGTCCGAGCATCACACCGCAGAGTCGTATGCTCATGGTGGAAGCCGAGGTCAGAAATACCAATGGTGCATTGCGCCCTGGTTCGTTTGCCCGCGCTGAGATTGTGACGGACGACCGCGGTATGTCCCTCACTGTCCCCACACGCTCTATTATCAACTTTGCTGGGGTCGAAAAAATCATCGTGGTGAAAGATGGCAAAGCCGTCGAAAAGTCTATTACCACCCGGCGTCACACGGCTGAATGGACGGAAGTCGTAAGCGGAGTCACCGTCGGTGAAACGGTGGTCCTGGAGCCGGGCAACCTGCAATCAGGGCAGGCTGTCACCGTCATGGAGTAAGCAGCGCATGCAGAAACTCGCGGAAGTCTGTATCCGGCGGCCTGTATTCGCGACCATGCTCATCATGAGTCTGGTCGTCATCGGTATCACCAGCTATTTCCGCTTGGGTGTCGATCGCTATCCGTCCGTCGATTTGCCGACTGTACGGGTGCTCACGCGCCTCCCTGGCGCTTCGCCTGAAGAAGTGGAGTCGCAGATCTCGCAGCGCCTCGAGGATGCGATCAATACTATTGAGGGTATCGACCAGCTCTGGTCGATCTCGGGGCATGGGAGCTCCATCATCATCATCACTTTTAATCTCGAACGTAACATCGACACGGCAACCCAGGACGTGCGTGACCGCATTGCGACGACTTTGCGCGATCTGCCACAGGGAGCCGACCCGCCGCTCATCTCGAAGGTCGACAATGACGCGGAGCCCATCCTGACTCTGGCGCTGTCGTCCGACCGCTCGCGACGCGAGCTGACAGAGCTGGCAGACAAAGTCCTCAAGCCCCAGCTCGAGCGCGCCGCCGGCGTCGGTGAGGTGACGATTGTCGGGGGCCTGCAACGCGCCATTAATGTCTGGATTGACGCGGCCCGTCTGGCGGCCTATCGACTCCCAATCACCGCGGTGCGCAACGCTGTGGCGCGTCAGAACGCCGACGTGCCGGGGGGAAATGTGACGCGCGGGGCGCGGGAAGAAACGTTGCGCACCATGGGCCGCGTTGTTGACCCGCGGGATTTTAACGATCTGGTGATCGCGACGGTGAATGGCGCACCGGTACGTATCCAGGACATCGGCACAGCGGAGGATGGCACCAAGGAGGCGCGGACTGCGGCGCGCCTGGATGGCGTCCCGACCGTCGTGCTGGAAGTGCGCCGCCAGTCTGGGGCCAATACGATTGCCGTTATCAAGGCCGTGAAGGAAAACCTGGCACGGGCCGTGGCCCAGCTTCCCCCTGACGTGCGGGTGGAGACCATCCGCGACCAGGGGCGCTACATCAACGCCGCGCTACACGAAATCAACCTGCACCTGGTCCTGGGCAGTATCCTGGCGTGTCTGGTGGTGCTCGCCTTCATGCGCAGTTGGCGCTCGACGTTCATTGCCGGGGTGTCCATTCCGGTGTCGGTGATCTCGACGTTTGGCATGATGTGGGCCCTGGGTTTCACCCTCAATAGTGTCACCATGCTGGCGCTGGTGCTGATGGTGGGGATTGTCATTGACGACGCCATCGTCGTTCTGGAAAACATCTTCCGCTTCGTCGAAGAGAAAAAGATGCGGCCGGTGGAGGCAGCGCGTGAGGCGACGGCGGAGATCGGCCTGGCAGTTATGGCGACCACGCTGAGCCTGGTGGTTATCTTCGTGCCCGTGTCATTCATGTCGAGTATCTCGGGACGCTTTCTTTATCAGTTCGGCATTACGGCAGCCGTGGCCGTGATGGTGAGTCTGCTGGTCGCCTTCATACTGACCCCCATGATGAGCGCCCGCATGCTGCGCTCCGAGGACGTGGCTGGCGGCCACGATGCGGCACGGTCACGGCGCGGGTTCTATGCCTGGATAGATTGGTTGTATACCGGGATACTTGCCTTCTGCATGCGGCGAGGGATCCGATACCTCGTGGCGCTCCTGGCGCTTGGAGTTATCTATTCCTCTATACCGCTGTACAAGCTCCTGAAGCAGGAGTACATCCCTAGCGATGTGGACGAGGCGGAGTTTCAAGTCTCTGTGAACGCGCCGGAAGGCACCAGCCTCACCGCTATGGACGAGGTGATGCAGGCTATTAGTGCCGAGCTGCGTTCCATCCCCGGGGTGCAATTGGTGCTGGCGAACTCCGGGAGTGTCTTCCTGGGCTCGGTCAACTTTGGTCAGATGCATGTGCGCATAGCACCGCACGAGGAGCGCACGTTCACATTCGAACGTCTGTGGCACGGTCTTCTGGCTGGTGATCCGGGACAGGCTTTCCGGGGCAATTACAGCCAGCGTGACATGATCCAGGAAGTGCGCCGCCGTCTGAAAAAGTTCCGTGATGTCCGTACTCTGGTGCGCAATTACCCATCGTTCAACATCGGTGCTGGTGGGACTTTTGAAATCGACTTCGCCATACGCGGTCCCGACCTCCAGGCCCTGGCGACCTATGGCGAGCAACTGCGTGTGCAGTCCCCGAACCTCGGTCTGGTGGATATGAACACGACGCTGCGGCTTAACAAGCCTGAGCTGCGTGTGGAGATCGACCGCGCTCGCGCCGCCGACCTGGGCGTGGAGACTGAGGACATTGCCCGGGCCTTACGCCTCATGGTTGGTGGTGAAGAAAAAGTGTCACGCTTCCGTGATCCGTCACTCAATGAGGACTATGATGTGCAATTGCGTGTACGTGACGGCGACCGCAACGATCCTGAGACCATTGGGCGGCTCTATGTGCCCCGCCAGAGCGGTGGCCTGGTGCGGCTCGACAATCTGGTGCGGGTCGTGTCGGCGCAAACCCCCTCACGTATTGACCGCATGGATAAGCAACGCACGGTAAACGTGCGCGGGGGGGTTGCCCCTGGGTACGCGCTCGCTGACCGTCTCGAAGCGTTGCGCGCTGCCGCCGCGGCGCTGAATATGCCCCCCACCTATAGCACACGCGTCTCGGGGCGTGGCAAGGAACTCGAAAAAACCTTTAACGAGTTCATCTGGGCTTTTCTCTTGTCAGTGATTTTCATGTACATGATTCTCGCTTCCCAGTTTGAAAGTCTGGTGCACCCGCTGACCATTCTGCTCTCACTGCCTCTATCAGTGCCCTTTGCCTTCCTCTCACTGTGGTATACTGGCAATGCCCTCAACCTGTACTCCGCTCTGGGCATTCTGGTCCTCTTTGGGATTGTGAAGAAGAACGCCATCTTACAGATCGACCATACCAACAACCTGCGGGCGCACGGTATGGAGCGCCTGGAAGCCATCATGCTGGCGAACCGTGACCGGCTGCGCCCCATTCTCATGACCACACTGTCATTCGTCGCTGGCATGATCCCCCTGGCGATCGGGACCGGCCCAGGCGCCGATGAACGCCGTTCTATCGCCATAGTGGTCATCGGTGGACAGAGCCTGTGCCTCCTTCTGACGCTCATAGTCACGCCAGTAGCCTATTCGATCTTTGACGACATGGGTGCGTTCTTCAGGCGTCTCGTACCAGCTCGCCGCCCGCAGGCGGTGCTGGAGCCCATGGTGCAAGCGCCGGCCGAAGTCGAGGCCGAGGCGGATTAAGGCGTATGGTATGGCCCTGGCGATTGCAGCAATGCAGGGCTCGCCATGGCTTTGACGTCTACAGACAAATGACCGTGTTTCACCGGGTCTAAGGCTATGCTCCAGAAGTGGGTGAGTGATGCTACCTACATCTGAAAACGACGAACGGTTCCTATCGCATTGACGAGACTTCTCTCAAGCCAAGGTCCAGAGCTGCTGGAGCTATCTCTACTAAGTCATCGATTCTACAGACGCCACTATTGTTTTCTGCTCAGCGCGATTCGCAATACCCGTGTAGCCACCCAATTTTTCTATCAAGCATTAGACGTATGCGCCAATCTCTTGGGTTTCATTACCATCGATAAGCATGCTGTGTATCCGCCAGTCTTTAACGTCACGCACCGGAAGGGGATTCCTCTCCGAGACGTGCACTCTTCGGTCGCACAAGTTATAAATAATATGGTTGAACAGGACCACCGATATTTCAATCGGTAGTGAAAGCTCAGGCGAGGATGCAGATCATTTCCTACCATAAGGCATACATTGCAGGAGTATGAGGCGATGCATATGATCTGCGAAGGCCAGCATACAGTGCCGCCAGGGGAGATGTTCTCCTCCAAAACTATGTCATCGCATCGGTCTTTGGCTTGGCTGGCTCAGAGGATCACTTTAAGGCTCCTATACAGACATCTGATATTTTCTGCGATGGAACCCGACAATGAGTGAGCTGTCGCGTACCAAAAGCCGACAGAGTGGCTCAGTTAATGTCGTAACACAAGCCGATGTTACCAAGGTGCAGGAAATCTTGGCTCTTGGAGGTCTTAGAGCCGAAGAACGCCGCGTTCGCGTACACATTTACCTGCTAGAGGAACTCGTAACTGACTCCTCGTTTTTGGTGAAGGCGTTCAATGGGGTGCAGCTACACTGTATGAGCCCGCTCCCTCAAGAGCCGGACCTTATTGTTGGCGCGACGGAGGAGGAGTTTGTGCTATGCCTACGACAGGGGCTTTCCGCAGAACAGCGCGCTATACTGCTGCGGCATGGAGCTGCGCATATCGCACTGGGCCACATCCGTCTTGGCGACCGCGATATCCATGCTGACAGCTTGGAGCAGTTGCGGTCATGTCCAACACGACGATGGGACTCGCAGGTCGAAGTACTGCTTTCGCGCCTAGAGGCAGTGAGGCCGCCCAGCTTCGCTGGGCAGGGTTTGGCCGAGGCACTGGAACGATTGATTTCTGACGACCTTGCTCCTGCCATGACATCTGCACTACTCCTGCTGCAGAGCTACGCCGACGAACTTGTAGAGATCCCTGAAGCACTGAGTGCGCGCGCGCACCTCTTTCCTCATCAGCAGCGTGGACTGGCCGAACTGACCACTCGCCTGCGTCACTTCAATGTGGCAATCCTTGCGGACTCCGTTGGGCTTGGCAAGACGCGTCTCGCCTGTGCTCTTGTCCGAACTCTGAAGAATACCGGGCAACTACCGCAAGCTGCCATTGTCACGCCGCGCAAGCTGGAGAGGAACTGGCGCAAGGAGATGGCTGTGGTGAGCTTGGAGGAAGGCGAGGACGTGGTGCTCGTGAACAAGGACATGCTGAAACGGTGGACACCTGAGGAAGCAGCCCGTGTCTTCAAGGGCTGCGGTCTGGTCATCGTTGAGGAGGCGCATCAGGATCTGCGCAACCCGGGTAACCGCTTCCACCGTAACCTACGCGATGGTGTGGGGCTTGCGCAAGGCCTTCTCGTCACCGCCACTCCCTGGAACAATCGGCGCGGCGATATCTTTGCTATCCTCTCACCGTTCGTGCGGCCGGCGCCAGGCACGGGAGACAGCGCTTTTCAGTGCTTTAAGAAAGGATTCCGGACCGGACGGCGAGAGTTTGAAGAATCGGACGAGGTATTTCGGAAGGTCTATGAGCTGACGGTTTTACAGCGCACACGGCGACAACTGCGAGAACTCGGCGACGCCGGAGTTTTCTACGCCCCTCGAGCCCCAAGGCTTGATGTTGTCCCATATTCGGCAGAGCACCAGCAGGCCTTCCGGAAACTTCTAGGCGTCGTAGAAGAACTGCGCCTGCCCTACTTCAATCCGATCCGCTTTCTTACCGGAGCAAGGGACGCCGAATGGCGGCTCTCTGGTACCCATCGGTTCTTCCTTCTCAAGAGGGCCGAATCCTCGATGGCGGCATTTAGGGTTACGCTGCAAGGGATGCAGGAAAGGTCAAAAGGTCTCCAGGAGGAGTTGCAAAACGTTGAAAACCACGAGGATGCTATGGCCCGCTGGTTAGCGGGAACCTACCGCATCGCAGAAGATGTCATTGAGGCAAATCTGGACACTTCCCTCGAAGGCGGACTTCTAGAAGAGCGCGTCACACGTCCCCGGCAACGCCGCATTCTGCGTCTCATCGAGGAGGCGCGAGCCAAGGGGCGTTTACGGGCACTGCGGAAGCGATTGTTTGCAGATTGTGATGCGGACATCCAGTTACTCCACGACGTTGGACGGGACTTTCAAGACCTCTTCACAGCCGACCCAAAGCTCAGCCTCGTGCAAAGCCTTGTGTGCGAACGTCTTAGGGAGCATCGTAAGGTCATCCTCGTAAGCCAGTTTGCCGATACGGCGTTCGCAGTCTACCAAGCCCTTTGCGCTCATGAAAGGGTTGCAGGCAACGGCATCGGGCTTGTGATGAGTACGGCCAAGGGTGGGGAAGCGCCTGTACAAGTGAACAGGCGTGAAGCTACTCGCGATGAGGTTCTACGGCGATTCGCCCCTAAGGCCTGGGCACAGAATGCCATCGAGTCTGGTGTCGCGTCAGGACGCAATGGTGCAAGCGCCACAGATGAGATCAGCGTCCTCGTAGGTACCGATACCATCTCAGTCGGTCAGAATCTGCAGGATGCCCGTACTATTTTGCATCTCGATCTGACCTGGAACCCCATGGTGCTCGAACAGCGTATTGGGCGACTCGATCGGCCGCGGCATGAAAGTGACAATGAGCCGATTGAGATCCGCTATTTCCTGAATCTTGACCTCATTGAGGCTGAACTCCAGTTGAAGAAGAAGATTGATGCGCGACTGGAGGCAACCTATAGAGATACGGCCTTCGACGATGAGATCTTACCAGGCTATTTCGAACTGATCGAAAAAATGCGCCAGCTCCGAGCTGAACGCGTAGATGCCGCCGAGATTGCCCGCGCGGTAGATGCCCTTGTGGAGGAACTGGCAGCCACCCGCCCTGCTGAAGTTGGCAGCAATGGGGCAGAAGCTCGCCGAGTAGCCCTGGAACGGCTGAGGGAAACCTGTGCTGGGGTGACAGTTCCTGACCCTCTTCCTCCTCTCAGCGTCACGCTTGGCACTTCGGGCAGTGGCCGAATCGAGTGTGCTGCACAGGTAGATTTCCAGGCCCTGGACAACAATGCACACCCAATCGGACCACCGGAATCGCGACTTGTCTGGCTGAGACAGGAAGGGACCACCGTCACGTCTGGCATGGAAGACCTCCCTGTGATTGTCGAGGTCGTCCTGAGTCCGGAACGGCATGAGCGCCTACCAACAGGGGACGCCCAGAAAGCGTTAGAGATGCTGGACCGCGAGGTGCAGCGCTTTGCTACTGACATCAAGGAAGAACGGAACCGCCTACGAGAGAAGCGTCGCGAATTGATTGAGCGCACCCGTCCACCCTGGCTTGGTCCACTGGTACGGAAACTGCGTGGTTTTTTGGAACGGCTTCCTGAGGAACAATACAGCGCGTTTCTCACGCATTGGGGGCTCACCGACGAGGGGCTCAGCCGCTGGTTAGATGCCTTGATAACCGGTATCGACCTCGATGATGCGGACCTGGTCGAGCAGGTGCGACGGCTAGAAACCGCTCCTGCAGCGATCCTCGATACGTTTGGCGCTGTGCGGGACGCGGTCCTATCAGACGAGGACACGGGCACACCCGCAGTGCAGCTCGATCTTGCTCTTGAGCCGGTTGTACACTGTGTCGAGGCACGGCTCAGGAGTCTTCGTATCAATCTGCCCACGCAGCAACCAGTGTCAGACACTGGCCGTCCCTCAAGACGCAAGGCTGGATACTCGGGTAAGCAAAATCTCAAGTAAGGAATTGTGGCGCGTGACCTCAATCGAAAGCATCCTTGCGGAACTCGTAGAGGGAATCCGTCCGCTGCTCGGGTCGAGGGTGCCTACCCCGAACCTGCTTGAAGAGGCGCTCGCCAGCATAATGATGGATAGCAGGATAAAAGAACTTCTTGGTCGGCAAGCAGCAGCCAGCGGTGCCAGGGCAAGTTCCGATGCGGAGCAATGGCAAGCGCTGTTGGCTGCCCTGTCGGCTGGATTACGCGCTCAGTCTGATCAAGCGGTGGCCGTGGCGGCAGAACGTCTCCGAGCCGAATTCAGTGCTATCGTCTCCAGCAAGGGCAAAAAGTGGCTTGCCTTTATACCCCTGACTGGTACTCACTATGGCCAGACCAATGTCTCTTTCGGCCTGGATAACCTGAAAGTACCCTGTGCGATTCTGCCTGCTCTTTCCGGAGCAGCCCGCGCCAATGCGCTTCAGGAGATTGCACAGAGGTTTGCAGCCGAAATCCCACGCCCCGACGAGAGTCAGTTACAACAGGTAACTTTCATGAGTGTATGTAGCGGACCGCCAAGTCATGCTGCTCAAGAGGCTGTGGCCTACCTTGCTGTAGTCCGAGATGCCGTGCGCTATGCCCACCTGGTGACAGCAGGTGCACCCGGTTTCGGACCGGAAGCAGGCCGCCGTTATGACGCCAATGCGATCCGTCGGCTCGAGGTGCTTCTCTGCCCTATAGCTGGAGGAATACCGAGCATTGAACCGGTTTGGGGTGCAGATGTCTCACTTGATGTCGATGCCTTGATATACAGAGCTGCACAATGGCGGAGGTGGTATGACCGCGCGGTCCGGCTTCTCGTAATGCTTCCGGAAACCCACATTGCTGGGGCGTCACCAACCGTAGGACCTCGGCTCACCAGGAGCATTCGTGTCATTTCACGAGCCAGTAGCCAGTCAAACCCCGATCTCCGTTTCTTGCTCTGCCTCGTTGCACTAGAAACGCTGGTCAGCGTCAAGCATGAAGACATTGCGGAGAGCATAGCGGATATCGGAGCACGAGTAATGGCCCATGATGCGGCGGAGAGGAATCGCTCAGTTCAGATACGGCGCTCCATGGGAAGAAGCGTTCAGCCATACTGGTAACCCGGCGGGGAGAGAGGGTAACTTATGAACTATCCCCATTTCCAACCTATCTCAGCGAAAAATCCCTTCGACAGCTCTCTGAAAGTCTTCTTGCTCGACACGCTCGGCTATCATCACATCGAGAAGGACCCGGACGACACAGACCCGGACCGGCCGGAAGCCTGGCATATGGTCGTGCCTATTGAAGGCTCGCGTCCGTTTGCAGTTGCCTACAAGAGGGGACTGTCGACCATGAGGCGACGTGAGGTCAGCCGCTTCTATATCGATCGCGTCATTCCGCACCGCGATGACTCGCCCACTGTACTTCCAGTCTTATACGGCTTCACCGATGGTGCACGGTTCGTCTTCTTTAGCGCCGACCCGGCCCGCAACCGGGATGACCGATTCGACCTTTCTGAAGAAACCTGGCGATTTCGGGCTGTGCAGGAGAAGTTCGAACGACTCCACAGGGATAGACTCGAGTTCCAGACCCGTCTCGGGCAGAAGCGACCGCTGGTTGAGTTTCTATTCGAAGGCTCACCCCTTTCGTCTGACGAGCGGTTCAAGCGCTACGTGCAGTGGGTCCGTACTGGTCTTATGGAGGCTGTCCTGGACGACGAACAGGCACTAGCCTCGGTCCTTTACTTCCTGATCGAGACGCCTGAGTCGCGTGAGACTGGTGACACCCGCTTTGCTGCGCAAGATCGGCACCTGAAAAAGTCGCGCGAGGACCTTCACCTGGAGATCGGCATGCGCCTGGGCGACGCGATCGCAGGAGCCGTGGACACGTTGCTCCTGCGCTATGTGATGGTGCGATTCCTGGAATCGTACCATCCCGAGGCGATGCAAGGGCTACTCAAATCTGCAGAGGTCCTGCAGAGCGGTAAGGGTGGCCGTAAAAAAGCGCCGCCGGAAGGAAGCAAGGATGGAAAGGGTGAGCTTTTGCCCTTTGGGGGTGGCTCCGTCGTTGTGGTGTCCTTCAGCGACACCGAACTTGAACTGGCTCGGCAGCTTACAGAACCCCTTGGCATTGACGTGTCAAAAGCCAGGAAGAAGACGAAGGGCAAGGACGAGCGGCAACCGGATCTCTTCGCTTTCGAGGACGAGGCGGCCCTTGCCAAGACGGTTCTCTCGGAAGAGGAGAAGCGTGCCTCACGTCTGGGTGGAGACTTCTACCTTGCTGACCTTGGCTGTGCCGCGCGCGCCATTGAGGAGGCACTTCTCGCCGATCCGAAGTCGAAGGGAGCGAAACTCCTGCAGGATTTCCTCGGCCGTACCGGGGCACCGGAAATGGCGCAATGGGATTTCCGCTATGAAGACCTCAGGCCCCAGACGCTCCAGGACTACTACGAATCCTCTCTGGGAACGGCAGTCCAGCTCAGCTTTAATGCAAGAACCAAGGATTTCGAGATCGCCGTTGGCCAAAGCAAGCGCCAGCGCAAGGAACTCGGGGCTTACTACACCGATCCACGTCTCTGTCGCTTTATGGTAGAGCGCACGGTGAAACCGCTCTTCGAGGAGCGGCTCGGACAGTTGCGCCAGGCTATCGCAGGGAAGGACCAGGCAGCCGCGCAGATGGCCCTCAGCGCTATCCTGGGGATGTCGATCTGCGATCCGACTAAGGGAAGTGCACCCTTCCTGCGGTCGGCCTTCGATTATCTCTCAGAGCAATATCTGCCGCTGTGCCGTGCCGTCGCCGACGCGAAGGAAAAGCTCCCGGCTTTTTACGACGCGACTGCGCGCAGTGTCCCTTTCCTTACCACCAGGGAAGGTAGGATGAATGACGAGGGATGGGGCCGCTTCGAGTGGCACATCCTCAGGCGTATGCTCTACGGTGTGGACATAGACCTCAAAGCGGTCTGCATCGCCTGCCAGACTTTTGCCCTCTCGGCCCTGAAATACCTGAAGCAGGGTGAGCGTTTCCCCTCTTTTTTCAACCTGAATCTGAAGCTGGGCAATGCCCTTATCTCACCCCTGAAACCCTCTGAGCGGGCCATGCTTGCAGAGAACCACGGCACACAGATCGCCCGTCTCATCCAGCTTCGCCGTGAAGCAATGACCCTGCCCAATACCGAGAAGGCATACGAGCGCCTGTCTGTGCTACTCCAGGAGATCGATAAGGTGAAGGGTCCCATCGTCCGCGCCCTGGTGCAGGAACGTGTCGCACCTATTCTTCAGGACTGCACCGAGGATCTTCGCCCGTTCTGCTGGGAACTGGAGTTCCCCGAGGTTTTCTTTACGGAAGAGGGATTGCTCAAGCAGGAGGCTGGATTTGACGTGATGATTGGGAACCCACCGTGGGAAGCAATTAAGTATCACGATACAGAATTCCTCCAGAGCATTGGCGCTGAGAGCAACGATGTTACCACACTGGCAAAGCAGAATTCCAGCGTGGCAACGGCCTACCAACACTACCTCGGTGCGATTGAGGCGTGGAAACGCTGGGTTAGCTCTGGCGGACAGTATGAGTATCAGCAGGGTGGCCGGGACAGAAACAAGTGGCGGCTTGCAACCGAAGTGGCGTGGAAACTGACGAGTCCCATAGGTGCTATGAGCCTTGTGGTGCCGAGAGGGATCATCGCCGATGAGGGTGGCATCGCACTCAAACAGTGGCTTTTCCGTGAGGGTGAAGCGGGAACATTTGTCTCCTTTGAGAAGAGTAACAACGTCTTTTCAGGTACACAGTCTTTTAGCTTTGTTATAGAGTGGCGCATCAGACAGTTGGCCAGGATCAACCATATTGTGAAGTTTGTGCTGATGCAGATTCCTGTCCCCAGACCGCCTAGAGCTGAGGTGGAAAGAATCGCCGCACTGGTCGCGACTCTGGTAACGGCTGATGAGCGCTTCCAGGATTTGAGACCCCTATTGAAGGG
>JBMDXC010000610.1:0-5085 GCA_048594805.1 Candidatus Entotheonellaceae bacterium
GTCACAGCAGCGTAAGGTGACTTGGCGGTTGGTGACACGAGTGTTGAGTTAGGGCCTTGTTGCCGTGGTCGCAAAGTAATTTTCCGCCACTTGCTCCTGGAGGGCCAGGTTGCTGCAGATGCATGGCTTGTTCCACAGTCAGGGTGACGGCATAGTTAGGAAAAGGGTTGTGCACGATTACAGTCCTCCTGATCAGGCACAATGGGGTAGGATTGTAAGCTGTACTAAGCTCATTGCTTCAGACCAGCGGAGGGTGAGTGCAACCACACGAAGGGCATTGTACAATGACCGACAGGACAAGCCAACGACAGCGGTTACTCGCAATATTTTGGCTCCTCGCGATCCTGCTGGGCCTTCTGTCGACCTGGCGCGCCTTCTATGATCTTATTGATCCGGATAATATCTCCTATCTTGAGATGGGGGAGGCGTTTCTACGCAGGGATTGGCAGATGGCCATGAACGCTTATTGGAGCCCTTTGTGTCCCTGGCTCTTAGCGGTGGCGCTGTATGTTCTGCACCCTCCACTCTCTTGGAAATTGGCCGTCGTGCCCCTGGTCGATTTCGCCGTTTACCTAGGGATGCTGGGCTGCTTGCACTTCTTTGTCAGTGCAGTGCTCCGTCTCCACCGGGCGACGATGGCTGCATGCGCAAACTCCTCATCTGTGAAGTTGCCCGAGTGGGCCGTGGTCGTCATCGCTTATACGTTGTTCCTGTGGACATCTCTCGATTGGCTGGAGAGATCCCCTGCCGATAAGTGCGTTGCGGCCTTCGTGTATGTGGCGGCTGGCCTGCTCGTGCGGATGCGTTCAGCCTCGAAGCCGTGGTGGACGTTTAGCCTTTTTGGCGTAGTCCTAGGGGGTGGCTATCTGGCCAAGGCTGCGATGTTTCCGCTGGCGTTTCTCTTCCTCGCGTCGAGCCTATTCATGAGTGGCCCGTTCCGACGAAGGATCTGGCATGGGTTGGCAGCGTGCATCGCATTTCTCGTGATCGCCAGCCCATGGATGCTGGCGCTCTCGCAAGCCAAAGGATACTTCACATTCGGCCTTACTGGCACACTGAATTACGCCTGGTATGTGAACGAGGTCGGGGCCATACGCCACATCCACTGGCAAGGGGAGCCGGCCGGCAGCGGCACTCCCCGCCATCCCACCCGAAAAATGTTCGATCGACCAGCCATCTATGAATTCGCCACTCCCATTGGTGGCTCCTACCCCCCCTGGTACGACCCGACATATTGGTATGAGGGTGTGACAATCCATTTTGATCTCAAAGCGCAGATGCATGTCTTGATCCGCAACATAGGGGTCTTCTTCACGATGTCTCCGTTCGTTCAGGGAGCACTCATGACGGGCTTTCTCATACTGTGCATGATGGCAGGCACATCCTGGCACAGTGTGAAGGACATCGCCAAGCAGGGGAGCATCCTGCTACCAGCAATTGGAGCGCTGGGTATGTATGTGCTCGTGCACATGGAGGCGCGATTTATGGCGTCGTTTGTGGTGCTTGTCTGGATAGGGCTTTTGTCCAGTGTCCGCCTTGTAGATACGCCACAATCGCGGCGACTTTTAGCCTGTGTCACTCTGGCGATGCTCCTCCCGATGATAGGGACGATCGGAGCCTTAGCCGTGGGGAAGGGGTATGCTGCCCTGCGCTACGCGATCCAGAAGGATTCACCGGCTCATAGACAATGGGACGTGGCTGAGTTCTTGCATCGCATGGGTGTTCAGCCGGGAGACAAGGTGGCGTCGATTGGCAGAACCTTTGATGCTAACTGGGCACATGTGGCCCAGGTCAAGATTGTCGCGGAGATTCCCCGTCGAGACGAAAATGAATTCTGGACGGCGAGCGATGCGGTGCGGTCACAGGCCCTGAGGACATTTGGGAAGACAGGGGCCAAGCTGATCGTGGCGGAGACGGTACCAAGCATCGCGACGACCCTCGGTTGGGAAAGCATCGGTAATACAGGATATCATGTCTATGTGTTGCCAGCCCCAGTGACGGACCACAGATGATAGATCAAAATATCCTTTCTATGAGAAAACGCGCAGCTCATATTTTCGACTACCATCCCCTTCCTGGCTCCGAGGTAGCGAAGGTCGAACTGTGTTTATCGCCTGCGCCGCGTCACGGTCGTAATCTCTAGCAATCCTAGATGCGAGAGGGATGAAGTGGTGGCTCTGAGCGTTTTTATCGCGAGCGCTGTGCTGCTTTTCTACGTATATGTGGGCTATCCTCTCCTGGTCACAATCTGTGCCAAACTGCAGGAGCGAGGGCGAAAGCGACAACAGGCCACTACGCCCTGCGTTACTGTGGTGTTCTGTGCCCATAATGAGGCAGAGGTCCTACCGGAAAAAATCGCCAACTGCTGCGCTTTAGATTATCCGACCGACCACCTCGAATTTTGTGTCGGCAGCGACGGTTCGACGGACGAGACCAATGCCCTGTTGCAGGCCTGGGCGAAGGAGGCGCGTGTGCGTCTGGCACTGAATCTCCACCGCGAGGGCAAGACGACCCTTCTCAACCGCATGGTGCCCACAGCGCAGGGGGAAATCGTCCTGTTCAGTGATGCTTCGACGCTCTTCACACCAGACGCAATACGCTGCCATGTGGCACATTATGCCGACCCCCAGGTCGGCTGTGTGGGGGGTGACTTGGAGTTTGTCAACACGGCGCGCTCACCGGTAAGCGGAGCGCACGGGATGTACTGGCGCTACGAACGCCATGTGCGGCGATGCGAGTCGGCGTTGGGCATTTTGGCCTATGTGGCCGGCGCGAATTATTCGATGCGCCGGGAACTCTGGCGGACGGTCGCCCCGCATTTTGCCGACGACTGTAACTCGCCCCTCAACGTGATCGAGCAGGGCTATCGCGTCGTCTATGACCCGCAGGCGACCGCGCAGGAAGTGGCTGCCGAGAGTAGCCAGGGGTTAATGCGGCGGCGCGTCCGCATGGTGACACGTGACCTGGAAGCTACCCTGGCTCGGCCGGCGCTCTTGAACCCCTTACGGTTCCCAGGCGTCGCCTGGTCGTTGTGGTCACACAAGGTACTGCGCTGGTTGGGAGCACCACTGCTCGTCGTGCTGTTCGTCAGTAACCTGTTTCTGCTCGAATGGCCACTGTTTCAGAGTATGCTGGTACTGCAAGTGGCTTTTTATGCCTTGAGTTGGCTGGGGTACCTGCTCCAGGGCAAAACGTCGAGCCGCTGGCTGTCCGTTCCGTTGTATTTCAGCCTCTCGAATCTGGCCACACTCCTTGGCCTCATCAATATCCTACAACGCAAACGTGCCGCGACGTGGCAACCTGGAGGGAGGCGATGACACCACCGTGCCATCTACTGACCGTTGACGTCGAGGACTGGCCCCAGTCGACCTTAGATCACGCCTTGCCAATCGGGGATCGCGTGGTGGCGAATACGCACGCCGTGCTCGACCTCCTGGCCGAGGCCGGGGTGCAGGCGACGTTTTTTGTACTGGGGAAAGTCGCCGAGGTCCATCCCACCCTGACCCGAGAGATTGCTGCAGCAGGGCACGAGATCGGCACCCACGGCTACAGCCACGAGGCCGTAGAGACGATGCCCATAGCACGCTTCCAGGAGGAACTGCACCGCTCCGTGGAGACGCTGCGACACCAGACGGGGCAGCCGGTGGTCGGGCATCGGGCGGCAGACTTTTCGATCTCGGCGACCTCCCTCCACCTCCTGGAACATCTCAGCGCTGAAGGTTTGACCTACGATTCCAGCATCTTTCCCATACGGCACCCGCGCTATGGGGTTCCGGGCGCGTGGCGCAGCCCGCACTATGTGCGCTGTGCCTCTGGCCGCATGCTGGTAGAATTTCCTATGGCAACTTTGCAGGTCGCCCGTATGGTCCTGCCTGTAGCTGGTGGCGGCTATTTCCGGCTGTTTCCGTACTGGTGGACGCGCCTGGCATTACACACCATGGAGCGTGCTGGGCTCCCCACGACGTGCTACCTGCATCCCTATGAACTCGATGTCACAGAACTCGATGAGATCCCCTATCAGGTGCCGAGGCGACTCCGCTGGACCCAGAGTACCAATCGCAAGTCGGTGCGTGCCAAACTGCGGCGCCTGCTGACCACGTTCCGGTTCACCACTATGGCCGCCGCGTGTCAGGTGCTGCAGGCAGCGCCCCTGGCAGTCGGCTTAGATCTCACCTCGTCACCTGTGGCTTATAGTCCGCAACCCAAGGGAGGTTGTTTGTGTTAAGGGAATTCCGGCACGATCGCTTTCCCATCTTGCTCTATCACCGTTTTGTGCAGGATCAAGCGGCTCTGGCACGCTATCCTGGCACAGAAATTATTTTTACGGTTACAGCCCAGCAGTTTGAAGAACACATTGCCAGTCTGACACAGCAGGGCTATTGCAGCGTGAACCCAGATCAGGTGTTCACGTTCTTAACTCAGGGCCAGGCACTGCCAGAACGGCCCGTCATGATCACGGTGGATGACGGCTGGCGGAGTGATATCGATATTATGCTGCCCATCCTCGAAAAATATCACTTCTGCTGCACCATCTTTGTGACCACTGGACCTGCAGCGTGGATCTTCCGGAAGTTTGAGGGCCTGGATCGTGGTCTGACCGCCGACGAGGTGCGTGACCTGCATCGCCGGGGGGTGCATATTGGGTCACATACGGTGACCCATCCATACCTCATCGAGATGCATGATGAGGAGATCCGCAAGGAATTTTTCGATTCCAAGCGCACCCTGGAGGCATGGACTGGGGCGCCGTGCCGTTTCCTGAGCATTCCGGGCAATTTTTATAATCGTCGCATTGCACAGATTGCCCGCGAGTGCGGCTATGAGGCCGTGTTCACCGCCAATGTGGGTACGGTGTCGTCCGCGACCGATCTCTTCGACATCAAGCGCTTGATCATCGAAGGCGCGTTTACCTTGCCCGAGTTCCAGGCCAACTTGCAGCCGCCGGCGATTATCACCCGCAAGGCCGTGGCCTGGGTCAAGAAACAACCGCCGCGTCTGTTGGGCGCATCACGCTATATGGCCATCCGTGAGGTGCTCTTTAACTCGCCGTTACGCCATTTATTCACCATGAGACGCCTCAAAGCC
>JBMDXC010000611.1:0-3417 GCA_048594805.1 Candidatus Entotheonellaceae bacterium
CCTGCAAGAGATCTATCGCACCTGCCATCTGATCTCGAATCGCATGGGCATGCCCATTCCACGGAATAAGGCCATCGTCGGCGGGAACGCCTTTGCGCACTCCTCTGGCATTCACCAGGATGGTATCCTCAAAGATCGGCAAAACTACGAGATTATTAGCCCTGAACTCATTGGTCTGCAGTCGAGCGATATTGTCCTCACCGCTCGTTCAGGTCGTGCGGCTCTGAACTATCGGCTGTCAGCGCTGGGCTATCATCTCACCCAGGAAGAACTGAATACAGTGTATCAGCGCTTCCTGGCGGTAGCGGACCGCAAGAAAGAGGTATTCGATGAAGATCTGCGCGCCATCATGAATGATCAAGTGGGGCACATGCCAGAAACGTTTAAGCTGGAACATCTGGCCATTGCCAGTGTCAGCGGTGGCACCCCGAGTGCCACGATTCGGCTGCGCGTGGGTGACAAGGTCCAAGAGGTATCGGCTGAAGGAAATGGACCGGTGGATGCTGCCTACAAGGCGGTGGATCGGGTGACGGGTTTCTCCGTACAGCTCGAAGACTATGGGGTCCGCTCGGTGACGGGGGAGCAGACAGCCATGGGTGAGGCCACGGTCAAAGTGCGTGACAATGGCCATCAAGTGATCGGTCGAGCGGTGACCACGGATGTGATCGAAGCGAGCGTCCTGGCTTATGTCAACGCCATGAACAAGATTGTCGAGGAACGTGCCATGCATGGCGATAAAACCCCCATGCCGAACTTGCCGTGACGGTCTTGCCGCCAGCCCTCCCCCTCGACGGGGGAGGGGATCGACCAGATCTTTGGTCGCAAGTCCTGAGCTGGAGGGCGTCACCGACGCTCCAGGGAGCGTAGCTGGAAGGTGAGAGATTGGAGCTGGCGGTCAATCATATCTAGCGCGCGACGGTGTTGCTCGACGTCTTGCCGCAGTCGGGCGAACTCCAGGCCCTGGGACTCCAGGCTGCCAGTCGTCTGACGTGACTGGGGAAGGTTACGGAGCTGTCGACCAAGGTCCTCCAGCCTACGGCGCTGCTGGTCTAGGTCATGCCCCTGACGGTCGATGGTCTGGAGTGTTTGCTCCCAGAGCCCTACCGGCTCTTTCGCACCCTGGACGCTGCCAGCAGAAAACACCTGCCGCCCTATGTTGCTCACAACCTCTAGACGCCCACCCACTGCAGTAGCGTAGGCTGCGACCACCACTTTGCCAGCCTCATCTACCACCTCGAATCGCCTCGCCTGCAGCACGTCTGCGACAGAGGGCATGGTCACTGCTCCAAGGCTGATGCCAATAACCAGTACAAGCCCCAGGGCCAGTATGAGACGTTGATAGCAACGCACACAGCGTTCCAGGATGGTCAGACGGGCACTCATGATTGCCGCATGATCCTCTCGCATAGACGACTCCATAACCCTGTGAGGCCTCTTGACCTGTTCAGATACCAATATTCGACAAAAGCACACTGATGGCATTCACGACATTGACCAGGTGTGGATGCGATACCTCCAGTTCAGCGACCGAATCAGCAAGCTCTTGCAGAGCTGAGGTAGCGAGCTGCGGATCCTTGGGCTGTCGTATAGCCTCCTGCATGGATCTTTCTGTCAAACCTAGCACACTTTCTGCATGTTCTGCATGCGTGTGTTCGAGGGTGGCAATCTCGGATTTCAGCGTGGTCAGGAGACGCAAAAGCTCTGCTTTCGTCTCTAAAGGAATGTCGGGATTGTTGTTTATACGATTCTCTACGTCTTTTAAGCGTAATAGCGGATCCATTAGTATCTCCTAGGGTAGAATTTATTGTCCTCAAGTGTCCAAAAATTCAAAACTGACTGTCCCAGATTTGTCCCAAAAAAATATTTCCCATTTATTTTCAGGACTTCGTACCGAATCTCAGAATCTACATCAGTAGTGAGGTTGCCCCAATAAGAACGACAAAATTATGTCAATGGCTGAGCTCGACTTTATCCAATTATGCAGCATAACAGAGCGCTTCCGTGAAGCGTTCCAGCAATGCGCGTGGGATTTTAACCAGATCGGCCTCCTGGTGGGACATGGAAAAATGGAGATGCTCCCACAACTGCCGCCGCACCAAGGCAATCGCATCCGAAAACGTGGGGCGTGTTTTGCCATACCACGCTGTGCTGCGCACACATGTCGCTCCTTTTTCGCTCAGCAGATGCACAGTCAACGTCATGATCGCGTAGAGGCTCACCAGCGCCGGGGTGGCACGGGCAATGGCCCGCGCATTCCACTGGCGTTGCGTTTCCATCCCCAGATGGGCCCGTGCTTCTTCCCACGTTACTTCCATCGTCCAGCGACGCCCAAACCAGGTCAGTATCTGCTCGCAGGTCAGCGCCAAATTCGTCGACAACAAGGCTTGTGGTGTGAAGCGCTCGTGCGGATCGCGCATCAGGACCCAGCGGATGGCCACAGGCGGCTTGCCCGCGTGATACCAGACCGCCGTGTCCGTGGCGACCTCGACCGCACGGGGGCCTTCTCCATCCCCATGGTCAATCGTCAACTTGGTCCACGGCGTCTTCTCGTCCGCCAACACCGCCTCCAGGGTCGGCCGGCGTTGCCCTGTGAGGCGGGGGCGCCCGCGCTGGCCCGGTGCACGTGGCGGCGGGGGCTCATAGAGCGCAGCATCGAGCCGCAGACGCGTGCTCACACTGACATGGGGCAACCGCGCCACGAGAGCGAGCCATTCCAAGGCTGCAAAACGGCGGTCCGCTACGAAGACGATCTCGCGGCCAGGCAACCAGCGCCGCACGAGCTGGATGATCTGCCAGGCGCGCTCCCGCAAGGTTTGATGGCGACGGCCCCGCTGGGCATAGAAGCGCTCGGAAGGACACAGGGCCGTCAGAAAGGGCAGCGCCCAGACACGGTTGGCCCAGGCGATGGGGGTCAGCAGCATGCAACAAAGCCAGCGTAGGCCGCTGACTTTCACACAATGTGTGTGGGAGGACCGCACGGGATCACGGTAGATGCCTTTGGCTTGAATCTGTTCGCCGCGTCGGCGCGCGATGGTGTCATCAAGGCCGCACACCACGACACCCCGGGGGATGAACACCGCCACCAAGAGTCGGAGCAGCAGTCGACTGGCGGTCAGAGGCGACCAGACAGCCCGATGCAGGACACGATGATAGGTCTGATAATCGGGCTCCGCACTGCGTCCCATGATCCGGAGAATGGCGGTCACCGTCCGCTGACCTGGGGCAAGGACGGCCCCAGTGAGGAGGACTTGCACGTGCTGCCAAACCGGTCGAGAACAGACAGGCGCAAAGACGCCAATGGCACTACGAAAGGCGATCGGCAAGGAGAGCATGGTCATCCTTTCAGTTGAAGCGAAGACGGGGTTTCATTGCCGATCAATTGTGACGCAAATTGCGATAATTGGACAAAGTCGAGCT
>JBMDXC010000612.1:0-30882 GCA_048594805.1 Candidatus Entotheonellaceae bacterium
GTCGTCTAAACGGAGAGCCATTGACGCGCAACCTACGGTGTATTTCACCGTCGACGATACGACGCCAGGTATCTGTGGCGTACGGGGTAAAGCCATGGCAACCATCGATCCCGATCAGAACCGGTTGCGCGAGGTCATGCAGGTCCAGTGTGACCTATATACTGGGGTAGGGAACAACGAGACACGCCGCTTTCTCATGAACATGGTCGAGGCAGGGGATCTCATTCTGGCTGTGCTCGCACCGCGCTATCTGGCCACCTGGGGATTGTAGACACGAGGGTAGGCGTGCCCCTCACCTCTCCTATGGCACAATGCGACTAACTGGCGGCGCGATGCGTAGACCGGTGGTGCGATCGAAAAATTTGAGATCAGACTCTGGGACAGCAAACTGGTAGCATTCACCGGGGTGGAACGTCATGGTCACCGTCGCTGGCAGATTCGCGATCACCTTCTGGTTCGCAGCGAATGATGCTTCCAGGATACCGTAGAGCAGGCGGTCGGCACCGAGGTATTCAATACGCGTCAGGCGAAACTGGAATGATACGAGACGAGCAGCAGTGGTGTGAATGTTACGCGGCAGAAAGTGCTCGGGGCGAAAGCCCACGATGGTCGTCTCCGCTTCGACAAGGTTCATGGGCGGTGAGCCTAAAAAAGCGGCCACAAACATATCTGACGGCTCATTGTAGACCTCTTGAGGTGCCCCCATCTGGTGCACCTTGCCGGCATTCATCACGGCGATCCGGTCCCCTAAGCCCATTGCTTCCACCTGATCGTGCGTTACGTACAGAGTGGTGATACCAATACGTCGTTGAAATTGTTGCAGTTCATCTCGTGCAGAGGTGCGCAACTTGGCGTCCAGATTGGATAAAGGCTCATCGAGCAGAAACACGTCCGGCTCACGCACCAGGGCGCGTGCCAGGGCGACACGCTGGCGTTCGCCACCCGATAACTGACGGGGCTTACGCTGCAAGAGACGCTCGATGCCAAACATCGCCGCGGCCCACGCCACCTTCTGCTGACGGGCCGCTTTCGGTACACCCTGAGCTTTGAGCGGAAAGGCAATATTTTTAAAAACGGTCAGGTGCGGGTAGAGGGCATAGCTCTGGAACACCATGGCAATTTTTCTCGCCCGCGGTGGCAGATGGGTAACCACCTGTCCAGCAATGAGAATATCGCCAGCGGTGGGCTTTTCCAGGCCAGCAATCATCCGCATGAGCGTGGTCTTGCCACATCCGGAAGGCCCGAGCAACACTAAGAACTCGCCCTCCTTGGTCGCCAGGTCTACCCCATCAACGGCAAGTACCTCACCAAAATATTTCTGGATGTTACGGACTTCCACAGTAGCCATGTTGCATCCCTGCGCGCACGACTGCTACCTCTGCGTGACGCCCTGTCTACACTTTGCCTTTGTCTTTCCATTTCTTGAAGATGCGTTTCACTTCCTGATCTGCCTGGTTCATGGCGTCTTCTGGTGTCAGTTTGCCAGAGGCTGCCTGCGCAAACATTGTCGAGATCACCCAGGTACTAAAAATTTCGTCGATGGCGGCATTGGCATAGCCCGGATAGCCCACGTTGGTCGCCCACTCCAGGCTATCCTCAAGCACCTTGTACTTATCGGCAGGATGCGCTTTGGCATCGTTCGCGATGAGGGTCTTCAGGTCAGGCACAGTCTGGGTAAAGCACGGGAAATTA
Organism: Candidatus Entotheonellaceae bacterium; assembly: GCA_048594805.1. Taxonomy (GTDB): domain Bacteria; phylum Tectomicrobia; class Entotheonellia; order Entotheonellales; family Entotheonellaceae; genus SXND01. The sequence continues at coordinate 1,693 of JBMDXC010000612.1, forward strand.
TAATACTCACTGGCGAGGAACGCCTGTTTGAAATTGCCGATATAATCCACCAGAAACTGCTTCGCACCGTCGATATTGTCGGCAAACTTCCAGATGACGTAGACGTCCATGACGTGTTCGAGCCCCATGCGCCGCACCGGACCTTTGGCAGACTTGGCTAGCCAGATATTGTCCGCCACGGGAATCTTCTCATTTTCGCCGGTGCGCGTAATCGAGATAGCATTCAGCGCCAGGGAGCCCTGCCCCGCCAGCATCATACGGTTGTTAGACGAGGCGTCCCAGGTAAAGACCTCGTCGGTCATGGTCTCCTCGTACAGCGCCTTGACGAACTTGATGGCCTCCAGGGTCTCTTTGGATTTGAGCGCCGGGTTCCCTTCTGCATCTTGTTCCGAGGCACCAAACGAGTACATAATGGCACGCATGGCCATACTGGTGTCGATTTCTGAAGCAAGGCCAATACCTACCGGGATGTTATGTTTCTGCTTAATTTTCTTCCCACCAGCCCGTATGTCGTCCCAGGAGTCGGGATAGACGCCGACGTCGTCCCAGAGATCCTTACGGTAATTGATCGGGTCAGGGACATAACTATCCGAGAAACCATAGTACTTCTTCGTCTTGGGGTTGTATGTGCTCTTGAGCGCCAGATCGATAGGCTTGCCATACTTATGCTCACATTCCTCGTAGATCTCACCGTGGTCGATCACCTGATCCTCGTGCACTGGAGGTGGCCATAAAAACATGAATAAGTCATGGCCTTTCTGCGCAGATACCTCCGCCGCGGCACGGCTATTAAGCCCAGCCAGACCAATGTTATCAACCATGACATTGGTATTATTTTTCTCGCCCCAGGCTTTCACATAGGTGTCGTTAAACCACTTGTCATAGCCTGGGACAAAGTGATTCCACTGCAAGATCTTAAGTGTTTTCTGCTGGGCGCTGGCACGTCCAGGCACGAGAAGCGCCGTGGTCAGGCTTGCTGACAGAGCACCAGCCCCTTTGATAAAATTGCGTCGTGACACGGATCGTATCAGTCGCTGTGCCATGTTTGTCTCCCCTGTGCACACCCCGATAGTTGGAGGAAACACCATCCCTTTAGGCGACGGGATTAAAACATGGCGCTGACAGGCTGTCAACATGAGACACAGAGGTGAGAGGGGGATGTAGACAGAGTGAGGGGGCAGCACCGGCGGCTCAGGCTCTCGGCAGTCCCCCACCGTGTCGCTGGTATTATCAGCACATCGCCTGGATGTACAGGTGGGGATAATGCTGTGCCAGCATCTCTGAAGGGAACACAATACGATTATCCTGGCGGGGACTCCAGGGCTGGCGCTGATGGAGTGCCATGGAAGCGGCCAGTGTAGTAAAAAAGCGAGCGACACGGCTTTGGGGGCCCGATGGCGCCTCAGGAGCTACTGGCCTCTGCTGTACAACCTCTTGCCAGACCTCTTCGGTTAAAGTGCTCGAGTCATCACCTACCTGTCGCATGGTATGTATCCTTTCTTTGTAGTGTGGATTGTCTTAAAAACTGCTATAGTATTTGTTTTTGTATCGGCAATTTCCCAAACATTTTTAATGTTCACATTGCATATGCGTTGTATTTAGAAAAAGTGTAGCGTACATCACTGGCCAGAAAAAACGCATTGATTTCATGTCCAACATGAAGAAATGTACTATCAGTGAATTTCATACATATCATGAAGGAACATACTACAAGGAATGCCCAATGGATATTTTGGAAACCCGCCAATTGTTGGCCTTTACCACAATTGTCGAGACCGGTGGTTTCACCAAGGCTGCTCGCAAACTGCATCTCACACAATCGGCGTTAAGCCATCAAATCAAGAGCTTAGAGACGCAGTTGCAAGCCCCTGTGTTTGCGCGTCTTGGAAAACGCGTCGTCCTGACACAAAGCGGTGAGGTGCTGCTACCGTACGCCACGGCAGTCCTCGAACAGTTGCATGCAGCCCGCGAGGCTATTTCGGTACTGCACGAGCCCGGGCGGGGACGCTTACGGGTGAGCGCGGCGAGTTATAGTTGCTATCAAATTCTGCCACACGTCTTGCGGGAATTTTGTGCACAGTATCCGCATGTGGAATTGTTCGTGGCTGCGGAGTACACCGATAGAGCGGTGCAGAGCTTGCTGAGCGGCTCCCTAGACATAGGGATTTTCGTCATGCCTCCGAACACAGACGGGCTGCATGTCGAGCCCCTGTGCAAAGACGAACTTGTCGTGATCGTGGCGCCCCAGCATCCCTGGGCACGCCGCCGCCATGTGCAGTGGTCCGACCTGGCCACGCAGGTGCTCATTACCTACAACCATGCCAGTGAAACCTTCCAGATGACGCAGCGCGAGTTACACAAACGCGGTGTCAGCATTCATGAAAGTATGGAGGTCCGCCACAGTTCCGCAGTGATGGAGATGGTCAAAGTGGGCCTGGGAGTGGCCCTGCTACCGCGCTGGGTCGTGCGTGACGACGTCCAAATGGGCACGCTCAAAGCGCTACCCCTGGGGCGGGGTGGTGTCAAGCGTCAGTGGATCATAGCGCACGTCAAAGCCGCACCATTAGCCGAGCATGACCGAGCCTTCATACAATTGTGCCACAAATGGTTTCCCCACCTCATGGCGGATAGCGAAGCACAGCCCACCCCTGAGATAGCGCTGGCGGTACATGGATAAAACAGATGTTGGAGTAGGCGCGTAGGGACTTGGACATGCCGACGAGACGATATGCTTCAGGCCCCTCGCGGTCCCTTCTGGGCGACTTGTAAAAAACGCCACCCTGGTAGGTCTACCTGCCACTCTCCATCTTCGAGCAACATGGGCAGGATCACGCCGGCCATGAGGCGACGGTGCGTAATCCAGGTCGCGTCGGTTGTTACCCCAAAGGGGAGGAAGGCAAACGCATGGGTATCGTCCACGTAGCGGGTCGGCGTGATACCCAGGTCGTTGAGCGCCTCCAGGGACCAGAACTGCAAGACAGTGCGCCGAAAATCTACCAGCAGTGCGCCATGCAGGGGGTGCGTGACATCATATGCTGCGCGGTAGGCTATTTGCATATCAATATGCTGCTGCGTGGCCCATACGCCAAAGCGCATACCACGCGTCTCTTTGGAGAGCATAGCCCAGGCCTGTTCCATATCATCGTCGCGAATGGCGGCCGCGAAAAGCCCGGCGCGGTAGCCGACGTCGTCGGGATACGGGCTGCGCTGCTCACCGGGAATCCACATAGGCCGTACCTTCGCTCCTGGTGATGTTTCTACGTTGCACGGTGCGTCTTATCAGGACAGGCCCTAGAGCTAGAGCCAAAGCATAGCACAAGGGCAGCAGCGCGTGCAAATAAGCGTCCTCACCCGGGCGTCATAGGAGCCCGGACAAACCCACGGTGAATCAACACTTGCAGAATCAGGTCGGCATTCTCTTCAGGGGGATGCGTGACCGTATTAAGCGTTATCTCAGGCCGCAGAGGTGGCTCATAAGGGTCATCGATGCCCGTAAAGGCTTGGATTTCTCCGCGACGCGCCTTGGCGTACATGCCTTTGACGTCGCGTTTTTCGCACACCTCCAACGGCGTATCTACAAACACCTCGAGAAATTGGTCTGGACCGACCATATGGCGCACGTCGTTACGCGTGGCCCGGTACGGGCTGACTGCAGCACAGATCACCACCCCGCCGTGACGCACGATTTCGGCGGCCACAAAGCCAATACGACGGATATTCGTGTCGCGGTCCTCTTTGCCAAAGCCCAAGCCCCTCGAGAGATGGGTACGTACGACGTCGCCATCGAGCACCGTGACCTGACGCCCATGCTCCAGTAAGAGCACGGTGAGTACATCCGCGGTGGTCGATTTACCGGCACCACTCAAGCCGGTAAACCAGATACAGACACCTTGCCGGTGCCGCGGCGGATAGGCTTCTGCCAGGATCGCGGCCACCTCTGGACGCGTGAACCACTCCGGGAGCAGGCGCCCCTGGTTCAAGAACTTTTCACGTACCTGTGTCCCGGACATAGACGCTGTACGTGTCTGCGACGGCACGCGTGAGACTTCCTCGTAGCAGTCTTCATCAGGGAGATAGACTAATTCATGGAAAGGCACCACACCTACCCCCAATTCAGCGCTGAACTGACCCAGCAACTCTTGCGCCACATACGGACCATAGAATGGCTTGCCCGTCGCCTCGACCCCGGGGTCAGCATGATTCTGCCCCACAATCAGATAATTGGCCCCATAGTTACGCTGGATGAGAGCGTGCCAGAGGGCTTCACGCGGTCCAGCCATCCGCATAGCCAGTGGGAGAAGCGACAATACCAGGCGATTCGGGTCAAAATAGCGTGTCGCCAAGGCCTTGTAGGCGCGTACACGGGTGAAGTGGGCCACATCGCCCAGCTTGGCCAGACCCACGACTGGCTGCAACAACAACATGCCATCCACCTCTGCAACCGCCCGTTTGGTCAGCTCTTCGTGCACCCGGTGCAGCGGGTTACGCGTCTGGAAGGCAACCACATTCTGGAACCCAGCGGCTGCCAGGCGCCTGCGCGCCTGCTTGGGCGTGAGGCGCAGAGCCCGGAAATCATAGTGCTGCGGGAGCTGCAGGACTCGCAGTTGCCCCGAGAGGTGCAGCGGGCCCCAGCGGCGCATCTCGGCCACGAGAGGATGCTGCATGTCCAGAGTGCCAAAAACTTTGCAAGCCACCTCAGTATAGTCCCACGCATAGATCTCATCGATCGTCATCACCGCCAGCAAGTTGTTTTTGGCATCGCGTAGGGCAATATCCTGATCTAGGCGGATAGCTGGACCAGGTTTTACCGGCAGCGTGACTGGAATCGGGAAGAGGTGATCGCTCGTTAGGCGCATGTCGTGCACTACCCGTTGGTAGTCCTCCTGGCCCATGAAGCGATCCAGAGGTGAAAAAGCTCCCGTTGCTAATAGCTCCAGATCACAGACAACACTTTCCGAGAGTTGGATTGAGGGCAACTTACTAGCGTACGATTTGACCTCGCGGTGAGCCTCAGTCGGAACGAGCAAGTTGACCAAGCTGCCACCATAGGGCGAGATGCGTGGGCAGGTCAGGGCCTGGGGCGTTGCTCTAAGGGCTGCGCCATTACTCCCACTGAGGGTAGGGTGTGGCGCTACGAGGGTGGACAAACCGTTGTGCATGTATGTCTCCTAGTTGTTAGAAGAGGAAAGACCCTCGCAAATCTGGGTGGCCAAGCAGGTCTAAAAGCCGTGGAGGGGGTTGCCGATGCTCTCCACGCGCCCGGATCTTGTCCAACACCTGCTGTTGACGCCGGCGCCGGGCGCGATCCTCAGCATCGGTGGTCTCTTCACACCGTTTGATTAATGCGTGGTTCTTGGCGTGGAACACCGCGATCTCATCCTCATCAAAAAGGATTTGCTCGTGACGCTGGACATAGACCCGCGCATAGCTCAGTGTATCGAGACAATCACCAGCCACGGCTTCAATGATCCTGATGTCTTCGACTGATAATTCTTGCAGGAATTTCTGGGAATTATCCCGCATGATAGGCCTGGTGAGGTTTTCCCATAGGCTGCTTGAGCACGCTGTACGGCTTGCTTCAGTGGACGTATAGCCGGCCAGCATCCTCTCGTTGTATTCAATGTCAAGAAAAGGGCACAGACGGCGGAGTACCGCTTCAGGATCGGCTATGAGTTCTTCATAGCAAAGGCTGAAGACACGCTCTGGAACACGTTCCCGATGCTGTAGACAGAGCCGTTGCAACTCGGCCCATTTATGTGCAATCACATATGGGTGTTTGTCACCTATAACTGCTTTGGTAAACGACAGCACCACATCGCGGCCGTCACGATAGAGATAGATATATTTGGGCTTCCCAAAGTAGGCATCGAGTTCCTGAGCATATCTGATGTTTGTCATGCTTTTACAGAGCCACTTGTTTTTACCGTTGACCTCGGCGTAGATCTCCATAATTGCGCCGAAGATCGCTATCAGAGACTGTGCTCGACAGCGGCGCGCTACGTCGTCACGGTGGAAAGTGAGGATATTTTCCCACGGCACAGGGTTGCACTCGATGACCCGGCAGACATCGTCCACGAGCAGGCGAAAGGTAGCCTCGTCTTGTAGATCACCATACAACGGCAGCAGCGGCATCATGCGCTGCAAGATGTGCGGTGGGTGCGGGGCGGCGATTTCAGTCGCCTGGCCCAGCATGATCCGCAACAGGTTCGATCCTGAGCGTTGCTCTCCCACCATAAAAATCGCCTCCATACATTCCTCCTTACAGATAATGTGTGTCAATATAGAAACAGGCCAAGGAGGCCTGCAGCAGGGATGAGCAAGACCAGGTCGATGTTGTACTTCACCAGGGCCACAAGAGCAGCGACAAAAATGACCACAGTGGGCCAAATGGCGCTCAGATAGTTCGTCAAGGCAGGAGTGGACAGGCTGTCCGGGCAGGCTGGCATGCCGGTGTAGAGGATGGCGAGCGCGGCTATGGCAATGAGGCCGAGGACGCCGCAGCGAATCCCCCGCAGGACGGCTTGCACTCCTGGTGCTTGCTTGAGCGAGTCGAGGGCCATCGAGGCGGTGATCATCAGCACTGCTGGTGGAGTGAAGATGCTGAAGGTACCGACGACAGCACCGAGCAACCCGTAGAGCCAGCCAGACTGTTCCATCATGACTTTCTGCGCAATGAACGTGGCAATGACCAGAATCGGCCCAGGGGTCACCTGGCTCAAGGCCACGCCATCCAGGAACTGCTGTGTGGTGAGCCAGCCATAATTGTTGACTACAACGTCCTGCATCATCGGGATGAACACGTACCCCCCGCCAAAGAGCAACAAACTCAGTCCACTAAAACTCAGAGCGAGCTGTGGCAAACCATGTGGTGCCAGTGGTGGATGCGCCAGAAAGGCCACAACAAGGAGACCCAAGACGGTCAGGGGCACGAGGAAGCGCGCCCAGGGCAGACGCGCTTGGTAGACGGGTGGGCAGATGTTGCTGCGGCGGAACAGGGCATAGCCGGCCAGGCCAAAGCTGGTGACAATGCCAAAGGTGACATACAGCCGCATGGTACGCGGCGCCACTGAAAGCGCCAGTGCTGCGAGGATGGTGAGGAGGACCTCGGGGCGCCCCTTGAGGATCCCCTTCGCCATGCGATGCACTACCGAGACAATGACTGCGGCCACCGCCGGAGTAAACCCGGCAAAGAGGTTGCTCAGCACGGCAACTTTGCTGGCATAAGTCACATACAATCCGGTAAGAACTACAATGAGCACACATGTTGGCAGGAGGACACCCACCACACTCACCAATGCTCCCAGACCCCCACGTAGGCGGTAGCCCACATATGCTACGCAATTCACCCCTTGCGGTCCGGGGAGCAGATTCGCCAGAGAGATGCAGTCGAGCATGTCCTCTTGCTTGAGAAGCTGGCGCTTCTCCACAATGGTGTCAGCGATGACCGTGATGAGCGCCATGAAGCCACCAAAGGCGACACTGCCGATCTTCAGGAAAATCCAGAAGAGGGTGCGCAGCGACACACGCGTAGTAATTGCTGTTGAGGTCAGTAGACAGTCGCGCATTCCCTTTCCTCCCTACAAGAGGCGTACTCCTGCAAGAGCCAACATGGCAGCGATACTGACGCGTAACGGCCGGCTCGGCAGGCGGCTACACAGCCAACTCCCGAGCACGACGCCGGGCAGTGAGCCCGTCAGCAAACTGATCACCATAGGGAGATCAATATGGCCTGCTGCCCCATGCGCCAGGGCAGCAACCACGGCTAACATGGCGCCGTGCATCACGTCCACACCCACAGCCCGGGAGAGGGGTAAGGCGCGGTAGAAGAATGCAAATGCTGCCATGAGCAGTGACCCGGCTCCAATGGACGTAAACCCCATCATGGTGCCGATGACTGCCCCGAGGAGTGCAGTGCACCTTGGACCGGGGTTTGTCCCCGAGTCTTTGGCCCACGACAGGCCCATGCCCCGCCACAGGCTGGCGCTCGCTGCTATGAGGAGTACGAGACCCAGTACGCGGGTGAGCAACACATCCACAGATGCAGCATCCCTGGCTTCGAGTACGCTCACAAGCCAACTGCCCAGCAGTGCTCCTGGGGTGCTGCCAATGGCCAGACGAAAGACAAGACGGGCGTCAGATGTGCCATGGCGCGTGTGCTGATAAGCCCCAACGATTTTTGTGACCGCGGCAAACGCCAGATCTGTGCCTACGGCAATGGTCGGGCGCACGCCTACAACCATGATCAATAGTGGGGTCAGTAGCGCACCTCCACCAACCCCGGTCAGGCCGACCAGGGTTCCCACAAAAAGACCAAGACATATTAAGAGTGGATCAAACATCGCCTCATCTCGTCTGCAGCACATATGGTAGCTTCGATTACCTTATCGGCAACTCCGGATGAAAACTTGGGGCCTCACATGCTTCTTGTCTTTGAGACTGAGGTTCTTTGGTCACGCACATCGGCATCTAGGGTGGCCAACGCCACGATCGGAACCTGCCTGTCATGGAACAATACCTGAGAGAAGCAAAGGAAAGGCTGAAGATGTGCTGAAGGGGACAGGCCAACATAGCAAGGTTCTAAAGTTTTCCCGACTGCATGCCGATCCGTTGTACTACTGAGAAGTGACGCAGGCAGACCGGACAGGCGTCATGCCCGAGGGAGAAGTGAGACACTCTGCCGGGTCCGTGTAGATACACCCCATAGCTTCGCAAGGTTTGATCCTATATCGTAAGGAGATCAAGGCATATGTTGAGATCACTCCTGGGCTTTATCGTTAGCTTTATCTTTGTGTTGTCCGTCACCCAGGCAGTTGTACACGCAGAGATCAGCTTTGGAGTCAATGCTCCCAGAGGAGCAAACGAAGCGTTGGCCACGTGGGGCGAGTTAGGCAAGTATTTGAGTGCTGAAGTCGGACAGCCGGTGCATATCGTGCCTCTCAAGGTAAGTGATCTTGTGGCTGAGGTGGTCCTGAAGGATATACGCTTCGTCCTGGTCCAACCCGTGCAGATGGTGTATCTGCAGGACATCTTTCATGCCACTCCACTGGTAAGCCTGAACAGCCCCTTAGGGCCCCGTTTTGCTGGGGTGATTATCGCCAAGAAAGGGAGTGGCATTACACATGCAGAGTCCTTAAAGGGCAAGAAAGTCGTGGGCATGAGCAAAACTGCCGCAGCCGGCTACATGCTTCAGGCCTATCATCTGTTAAAGCGCGGTATTGATGTGCACAAAGATCTTGCCTCGTTTCAACCAGCGCAGAAGCAGGACGATTTGGTAGCCCTGGTCCAGAAAGGAGTAGCAGACGCGGCATTCGTCCGTTCGGGCCTGCTTGAGGACATGGAAAAGGAAGGCAAGCTGAAGGTCGCAGATTTTGAGATCATCGATCAAAAGCGCGGGGACGACTTTGCCCCGGTACACACGACCGTGCTCTATCCGGAATGGTACGTCGCGGCCACAGCGAAAACCGATGCGGCCCTGGCTCAACGTGTCAAAGCAGCGCTGTTGCGCCTGACCTCGACCACTGAGGCAGCCAGGGTAGCGCGCATCAACGGCTTTGTCGAGCCATTGGCACTCGACGAGTGGAAAGCGGTCGTAGCGGCGCTGCGGGTCGGGCTGTCTGACAGGTAAAGAGTAAGGCTTGTAGGACTAGAGAGAGTGCTAACTACATGAGTGGCAACAGAACATTTTCGGTCGCTGCAGTGGGCCTCCCAATGCACGAGCAGAAAGTTTTACGAAGCATATTCACCCTGTCCTTACGTCGGCCCCGATCCTATACCCTCTCCCATCTTACAGCCGACCCATCCCCTGATATCCTGCTGGTCGACGGAGATGATCAGAGCGCTGTGGTGGAGTGGCGCGAACTCTGTCGCCGCGAGCAGGCCAAAGCCACCTTGCCCACGGTGATGGTGACGCAGGCAGGCACCCCGCCGGAGGCGCGGCTGTATCTCCTGCGGCGACCGCTCTTAGCGCCCCGGGTGCTGAGCACCCTGGATCAGATCGCCGAGAAGACGCCTACGGTGACCCCAGCGTCGGCAGCGTGGCAGTATAAGGCCCTGGTGGTGGATGACAGTGCGCCGATGCGCAAGCAAATCGAGTTGGAGTTGGGGCTCCTGGGCATTGTGGCGGACTTCGCTGAGAGCGGTGAACAGGCGTATGAACTCCTCACAAACGGCACCACCTACGACCTGATCTTTCTGGACGTACTCCTCCCAGGTATCGATGGCTATAAGGTCTGTAAAACCATCAAAAAGGACAAGCTGCGGAAACATACCCCGGTCATCATGCTTACCGGGAAAGGCTCAATGTTCGACCATGTCCGCGGCAAGCTAGCGGGCTGCGACACCTATCTCACCAAGCCGGTGGCGCGCGAGCGTTTTCAAGACGTGGTCAAGCAATACTTGCCCAAATTGCTCAGCGATTAGGGGGCGTGTGTAACACAAGAAAGGAGACGTGCTATGCCTATCAAGAAAGTCCTCGTCGTCGATGATTCACCAGCCGATCTGGCGCATCTCCAAAGCATCGTGGCCGATGCCGGCTGCATGGCCCTGACCGCCGCCAACGGTCAGGAAGCGCTCGACAAGGCCAGGACTGAAAAACCAGATCTGATCTTCCTCGATATCATCATGCCGGATCATGACGGCTTCGGCACCTGCCGCAGGCTGACGAGCAATAGCGACACCAAAGGCATTCCCGTAGTGTTTGTGTCGAGTAAAAACCAGAAGGCAGATCGGCTATGGGCCCAGATGCAAGGCGCCAAAGGCTATATCACCAAGCCGTATTCCGCCGACGCCATTATCGATCAGATCAAAGCGTTGCCATAAGCCAGGCTGCCTGAGTCTGTGCACAGGAAGGAGGGCATCGTGAGCTTCGCCAGTGTGGACGCGCAGGATCGTTGGCTTTCCCCGAGCGCTGCGCTGCAACGCTTCCGTCTATCCGCCAGCGCCGTCCCCAATGTGAGTCCACCTGCCGCTGGGCAACGCACCCGGTTCGGGTTCCGTGTGGGCCAACTCTGCCTGTTGATCAGGCTGGACGCCCAGAGTGAAGTGGTCACGCTGGCGTCTATCGCCTCTATCCCCAACGTGCCAGGGTGGTTTCTCGGTCTGCTCAACCGGCGCGGGCATCTGCTGCCGGTCTTTGACCTCCACCAGCTTCTCAAAACCGGGGAGAGCCAACATAACAACCGTACGATATTAATCCTGGATCAGGGTAGCGACGCGGTAGGGATACCCATCGACAGTCTCCCCCAGCCCGTGGGTCTTAACCGTACGCTGCGGCACAGACCGCCGTTACCCGAGATCCTCGAAGCACACGTGCCGACGGCCTATGCTACCAGCAGGACGATCTGGTTGGATTTTGACCACCGGAGTTTTTTTACAGTCGTAGGGGCACAGATAGTGAGTTAAAACCTCATGCCGTGCGCTTGCATCAGAGCCGCGGTGCGCAGTCTTCGCCGAGAGAGGAGGATGGTCCCGTGAAATGGTTTCACCATATGAACATCACCCGCAAACTCGCCCTGGTGGTAGGGAGCCTGCTGGTCGGCTTTGTGGGCATCGGTGTAGCGTATTTCGCCCAGTTGCAGGTCGAAAGAGGGCTGGCGACGCGTACGGCAAGCCTGGAGCGCTTCGCTGATGTCGTCAACAAGAGCCGAGCCGACGTGGTACGCAGTGAAAGCATGCTGAAAGATTTCTTTCAGCAGCGCGATCTGACTATGTCGATGGAGTCCTTACAAGCCTTTAACGACCTCATTGCCAGGGCACACCAGGACATCGCTACCCCCGAGAAGCTCACCCAGAACGAGCGACAGCGGCAGATTCTCTCGCAGCTCAGCGCTACCATCAGTGCCTATCAACGTGCTGCTCAGGCAGCGGCAGAGGCGCATCTGAAGGTCGGCATCAATGAAGACAGCGGTCTGTATAAGGAGGTGCGTGACACGGCGCGGGCCCTGGAAGAGAAGCTCACCGGAAGCCGCCTGCTGAAAGAGGCGGCACAGGTGAAGGATGCGGCGCTGCACATTCTGATGCTGCAGATGCGCCGTAACGAAAATGACTTCCTCAGCTATCGCGACTCTGTCTATTTCCTGCGCCTTGCTGAGACGAAGAACGCCTTGCTGCAGACCCTGCAGACCAGTAAACGTCCGGAGGATGAGCGAGTCCAGTTCAGCCAGCTCGTGAATGCCTATTTTGATACCTTCGTGCAGCTCGCACAGGGCATACAACAGCGTGAATCACTCATCGCCGCCATGAAGCAACAGGAAGGTCTCGTGGCTCCCTTGGTGACTTCCATGGTGCAAGTAACAGAAGCAACGAAAGCGGCTATCCATCAGCAGGGGGCGCAGCAAAGTCAGAAGATCAGCGCCATCTTCCTCGTTGTGCTCGTTGCTATTGCCATGGTCGTTGGCAGCGCTGTTGTCTTCCTGGCCCGACATCTCACCCGTTCTCTGCGCCGTCTACAAAGCACAGTGCAGGCGGTCACCGCTGGCGACCTGGAAGCCCGTACACAGATGCACCAGGACGATGAGTTGGGCAGGTTGGGCAACGCCTTCGATGCGTTGCTCGATGAGCGGGTGTCTCGGCAGGCTGAGATCGAGCGTGAGCGTGCCGCCCGTCTGGCTGAAGCTGAAAGCGAGAACGAGGCCCTCAACAACTCGGTTGTGGCCTTGCTGCAAGCGGTGGCACAGTTGAGCCAGCGCGATCTCACCATTAAAGTCCCAGTGGCCAACGACGTGACGGGGCCTGTGGCAGACGCTTTGAACATGCTGACCGACGAGACCGCCAAGGTGCTCGTCGACGTGACGCACATCTCCAACGCCGTGGCGACCGCCTCGCAGACGGTGAAGACTCAGTCCGACACCGTGGTCACGCTGGCGAACACCGAGCGTGAGCAGGTTGTGCAGACCGCAGACCAACTTGCGGCCGCAGCCGCCACTATGAACCACATCGCTGACCTGGCCCAGACCTGCAACACCGTGGCAGAACATGCCATCCAGAGGACGCAGGTGGCGCTGGAGACAGTGACCAGCACGGTAGACGGGATCAACACCATCCGCGATACCATCCGTGAGACGGAAAAACGCATTAAGCGCCTGGGTGAGCGCTCGCAGGAAATTAGCGGCGCCGTCAGCTTGATTAACAGCATCGCCGAGCGTACTCACATTCTGGCTCTCAATGCCAGCATGCACGCCGCCTCAGCCGGCGAAGCGGGCCGAGGTTTCGCAGTGGTAGCCGAGGAAGTGCAGCGCCTGGCTGAGAATGCCCGCCAGGCCACCGAGCAGATCGCCAACCTGGTGCACAATATCCAGACCGAGACCATGGACACCGTGACCACCATGAACACGGTGATCAGTCAGGTCGTTGAAGGCAGTCGCCTGGCGGAGCAAGCCAGTGAGCAGATGCGAGTTACCCAGCAGACCACCTCTGAGCTTGTTACCTCGGTACAGCAGATCGCGGCAGGCTCGCAGAGTCAGGCACAAGTCAGTAATGAGCTGCGCAATCGGGCAGGTCAGATTGTGGAGAGCACGCTGCGGACCAGACAACAACTCGAGGAACAGGATGTCCAGACCGCAAGCCTGCTGGACTACGCCAGCCGACTCGTGCAGGCGGTGCGGATCTTCAGGCTGCCCGGCCAGCCGGCTACGGCGGACGCCGAGACGACAACGATGGACGCAGTGGCACCGGGGTTCGAGAAAGCAGCGTAGATTCCCGTCGTACACACGAAAGGATCCTGAGCGGACATGAGTACGGCCAACGACAATTTCACAGAGTTAGTCACGCAAGTCGCCGCCTTGATCGATATACTGCTGGAGACTTTCGCCGCTGACGACGGCGGTCCTGATGATGTCGGCAATGTCGATAATGCCGACATTGTCGCCCAGGGTCTCGAACGTTATGCCCGGCAGGTCGAAAGTATTGCCCTGATGGCTGAGTCTGGCGAGCTCATCGGCCTCTCCCATGTATGTAGACGCTATCAGCAGGCTCTCGAACAGCTCGCTGGCGGCCGTGAGGCAGTGAGCGAGCCAGTACGCCTTGCCCTCGAGGAATGGCCGACCTTGGTCATGGCCTACCTGGAAGCCCCCACCGACACCGAAGCCAGTACAGTCCTGGTCGCACACCTGCAAAACTCCGCCTGGGCACTACCGCTGTCGGCAGAGGACGCCGCATTATTGCGGCCACTTCTGGTCCAACAGGCGTCGGCCATACCCATGGAAGCCGCCACTGTCAGCGTTGTACCAGACGCCGTCGCAGAGGCAGTCCTGTCAGAAGACGCTACTGCCGTGGCAGGGCTGGAAGCGACGGAGCCCCCTCTCGCTGACTGCACCGCTGCACCGGCATTGACAGCCGACGATGAGGAGCGAGCAGACAGCACCGTCCACACCATGTCGGCACCAGCCGACCCGGCGGCGTGTGACCCCACGCCAGAACCAGAGCCGGAAGCATTGGTAGTGGTTACCGACGTCGCCGCGCTGGAAACAAGCAGCGATGATACTGTCCAGATCGACTCGGTATGGGCAGCCAATACGGATGACGAGATACTGGCAGATGGCACAACCGCTGCCATATCAGATACGCCTGATCCAGCCCCAACCAAAGTTGACGCCACTCTGACAAGCCTCGCCCTGGTGCAATCCACAGACGTCATGCCCTCTGACGGGCTGATCGCAGCCTGCTCCGATGACCGACAGGCCGCATACGAAGTGCCCTCTGAGGCACTGGCTGCATTCTGCTCAGACGACCGACAGGAGGTAGTCTTCGAGGCGCCGGCGGCGACGCTCTCCGAAGAGCCGGAGGCCATAGAGTTCGAGGAGTTGGACGCACCAGCTCAGAAGCTGGTAGGCTTGCTGAGTTTGGAAGTGACGCAACTCGCGGCAGCGCTGGAAGAAGCCCTCGGAGTGGCAACAGACGAGAGCTGGCGGCAAGCGCTGGTGGACCATACCGAAGAGCTTGAGCGCTTTGGAGGAGGCGCGACTGCGCTCGGGCTGCGGGGCTTGCAACAGGTCAGCGAGTATATCCGCGTGCACCTGCTAAGCCTGGTGGCTCAGGAACAGCCCCTCAGTGAGGCACAACGCCAGGTCGTGGTCGGCTGGCCAGGACCAGTGCTGCGCTATCTCCAAGGACTCTACGTCCCGGCGACCCGTGCGGCCCTTGTGCAATATCTGCAAGAGCCGCACTGGCCACAACCGCTTTCCCAGGCTGAGGGGGCCGCACTGCGCGAGGCACTAGTGGTAGCGAGTCTCGATATTGGTGCAGAAGAGCAGGAGCCACGACAAGATCAGGCCCACCTGGCAGACATTGCACTGACGCTGCCAGAAGACGTCAATCCGGCCCTGCTGGACAGCCTGCTGCAAGATCTGCCGCAGCAGGCGGCAGATTTCTCGGCGGCGATCCAGCGTCTCACAAGTGGTGCGGGCACCCTGGCAGACGTCAATGTGGCCCAGCGCGTCGCTCACACTCTCAAAGGCGCAGCCAACACCGTAGGTATCCCTGGCATCGCTAACCTGACGCACCACCTGGAGGACATCTTACTAGCCCTGGCTGAGCATGGCATCCTGCCAACCCAGGCACTCAACCAGACTCTGATTAAGGCGGCTGACTGCCTGGAAGCAATGGGTGAGACCTTAGTTGGCATGAGCCCCCCGCTGCCCGAGGAAGAAACCCTGAGCATACTCCAGGAGATCCTCGACTGGGCCAATCTCATCGACCAGGAAGGTGTGCCCAGGGACAATACCAGCCCACCAGTGCGAGAAATCTTGCCAGAGCTGGCGCACCAGGCCGCGCCAGCGGCTACGGACGCGCCACGGCAAGAGACGATACCCACCGGAATGGGGACGCGCATAGACGCCAATCTGGTCGACGAACTGCTGCGGCTGGCGAGTGAAGCGATGGTCCTGAACGGTCAGTTGCAAGACCGTCTGAAGCACACCGTGCAACAGATGCGCGCGCTACACACGCAGAACACCACCTTACAACAATTAGTGTGGGACCTGGAACAGTTGGTGGATGTACGTGGTGTCACCTCACCACTCCTCCAGCGCACCGCGCAGGGGGAATTCGATCCCCTGGAACTGGAACAGTACAACGAACTGCATACGGTCAGTCGACGGCTGTTGGAAGCCGTGGCCGATGCCCGGGAGATGGGGCAGGAGATGGACGCCGGCCTTGTGACCCTGGATGGCCTGCTGACCGATCAGCGGAGGGTGCAGCAGGACAACGAAAAGACTATCATGCGCCTCCGCATGGTGCCGATCAAAACCGTCGCCCAGCGGCTGCAGCGCGGGGTCCGCCAGGCCTGCCGGCTTACCGGGAAGGAAGCGGAACTCGTCCTCGGTGGCGCCGAGACGCTCATGGATAGCAACGTGCTCACGAGTATGCTCGACCCGCTGCTGCACCTGCTCCGCAACGCGGTTGACCACGGCATCGAACGGCCCGAAGAACGCGAACGGCTTGGCAAACCCAGAGTCGGCACTATCGCCCTGGATTTCGTACGTGAAGGTAATACTATCGTGGTGCGTTGTCATGACGACGGGGCAGGGCTGCATTATGCCGCCATCCGTCAGACCGCCATCGAGCGCGGCCTTATCGACGCACACCAGCTTCTGTCAGAGGAAGAACTGAGCCGACTGATCCTCCAGCCAGGCTTTTCCACCCAGACTCACACGACTCAGGTGTCCGGGCGTGGTATCGGTATGGATATCGTGTACAGCCAGGTGCAGGAACTGAAAGGCGCGTTACACCTCACGTCCGAGGCGAATAAGGGCTGCCTGGTCGAGTTGCGCTTGCCGGTGAGCCTGCTGTCGACCCACGGCTTACTCGTACGGGCGAGCAAACAGGTGCTCGCCATCTCCAGTCTCGGTGTGGAGCAGATCCTCTATCCTAGCGCCGGCATACTGATACAGGTGGGCCACACACCTATGTATCAGGTAGGTGAGGACATTTATGCCACGACTACCCTGGAGGCTTTGCTCAATTTGGCCCCAGAGCAGAGCCGCGAGCCAGAAGCGCCATGCCTAGCCCTATTAATCCGCGAGGACACTGGCCGCAGCCGCGTCGTGTTCGTACAAGAGATTATAGGGAGCCTGACACTGGTGGTCAAAAACCTGGGTCGCTACGTCCCTACGATTAAAGGGATCATAGGGGCCACCATCCTGGGCGATGGCAGCGTTACCCCGGTACTCGACTTGCCGGACCTGTTGCGCGGCCCCGCACCGGCCCGTGCCGAGATCGTTGTGCACGAGCAAGCCACCCCGTCCGTCGCGAGCACCGTGCTCATGGCGCTGGTAGTGGACGACTCACTGAGCGCACGTCGGGCCCTCGCCGAGTTCGTCCGCGATCTGGGTTTTGAGGTCCAGACCGCCGGCGATGGACTGGAGGCGGTCGCTTTCCTCGAGCACACCGTACCCGACATCCTCCTGATTGATCTGGAAATGCCACGCATGAACGGTCTAGAACTGGCGGCGCACGTGCGCAGCCGTAGCGCCACTATGCATCTGCCGGTGCTCATGGTCACTTCCCGATCTGCCGAAAAGCACCGCCGCAGCGCCATGCAGGCCGGTGTGAATGTTTATCTGGTCAAGCCGTTTGCCGAAGATGAGCTGGCAATGCACATCCAGCGGCTGATGGCCCAGCGGAGGGCAGCATAATGACACAGCCCTGCCCAACTCTTAAGGACGATCAGCAACGGCCTTATACCCTCCTGTCCATAGGCGGCCATGCACTGCTGCTGCCCCAGAGTGAGATTCGCATCCTGGCACCTGTACATGACATCAAGATTGTGGGCCAGCGCGCCAGTGGAGTGGTAGGCTGGTTACCGTTTGCGGGACGACGCTGGCCTGTGTATTGTCTGGACGAGGCGTTGCATCCATTGCCGTACCTGCCATCTGGCCAGCGCATCTGCGCTCTGGTCAAACTCAACACGAGCTATTTTGGCCTCGTCTGCGCGCACGTGGCTACGGTGCAGGGCTCCGCGCTGCGCATCTGGCCTGTGCCCGCGGCCATGGCCATACCAGACTCACCCCTCCAGGGGCTGAGTCGGCATGCAGACCGAGTTGCCCTGGTAAGCACAGCAGCCGCTCTGGCGGTATTACTGGGCGTAAACGACGCCGCAGAACCAGCTCGGCAGGCATAGCAATTTTGTTGAGGGAGTGAGACTCCAATGGCTGAAGCAACGGCATGGATAGTACCTTTAGATATCAACCTGTGTATCGCCCTAGGCGAGCACGAGATGGTGCACTTTGTCGAGCATCCAGTCTGCGACGCTATCCCGCACACTCCTGCGCATTGCCAGCAAGTCCTGTGGTGGGAAGGTGAAATCCTGCCGGTGATGGATCTTGCAGCCTGGCTGACCGGCCGACCCGTGGAGCGCGCCCATGCTACAGTTGGCATTGTGCGCTGGCAGGAACGGCCGGAGGCGGCCCCACAATACGGCGCCTTGCTGTGCACTGGTATACCCCAGAAGGTCCAGGTCAAAGACGAGCAGGTCTGTGACCTCCCTGTACAGCCATCAGGCTGGAAACAGGTGGCCATTTCCTGCTTCAGGCACAACAGCCATCCTGTCCCGATTGTGGATTTGCCTTCTATCTTCTCCAACGCCTTGGCCAAACAGCGAAGCTGAAGACCTGATAGAACCGCTTAGCGATGGGCGAGGGTGAGCAGATCGTCGAGTGCCGCGGCCGCGCGCTGGGTGTCGACCAATGCCTGGTGTGTGACTGCGGATCGCTCTGACATTGCTTTCGACAGGGCTACAGCAGCACGAGTTTGCTGTTCGGTCTCCTGCACAAGGGATTGGATGAGTGTGGCGAGGTGGGCGGCGATGCCTTCGAGCTCTTTTAAGGAGTGGCCGGCCTGGGCGGCTGCCGATAGCCACTGCGCCATCTCATGCGTGCTCTCCTCGAGAGCGATGGCCACCTCGTGTGTTTGCCGCCGCATGGTATGTGTGAGGTGGGCGATGCGCCTGGTCCCCTCAGTGGTGCGCCCGGACAGGTGTTCCACTTCCGCTGCTGCGACCATACACTCCTGGCCCATGGCCCCGGCTTTTGTTGCCTGCACCGACACGTTGAGGGCGAGCACATTCGTACGGTCAGCGAGATCACCGATCCGTTGCCCAATCTTCTCGACTTCTTGCGAGTGTTCCCCCAGGTGCTGGAGGCGCCTGGCGACATCCCGTCCCTGCGTGCTCATGTCCTGGAGGCCCTGGCAAGTACCTGCCAAGGCCGTGGTGCCATACTGTATGTGCCCCAGCATCTGCTCAGCCACCGTGGCAAAGCCCCTAGCGCTCTCGGCCGCCCGCCGGCTCGAGGCGGCAAGCTCGATCGCGTCTGCGGCCAGTTCGTCTATCGTGGATGTACTCTCGGCAATATGCACCGCCTGGTCTTGGATCAGTGATCGTGTCTGTTCGAGCACCTGGCGGTTCCCCTGCTGCGTGAGAGACCTCAATAAGCCGCACGCCAGTCCGGCCATTCCTATCAAGCCAGCGAGCAAGAGAGGATACGCAAGAGTGGCAGGAGTAGGGCAACCTATGAGCCAGGTGCCAAGGGCAGATACGACTGCAGTCGCCAGTGTAAAAATGCCCAACTGCGTACGGAAAGACCAGGTCGGCAGAAAGATACGGTGCATGTGTTGTCCCTCTCTCCAGGAGTCACACCCTGTGGCTATGCTCATTGGTAGTAACAGGCAATTTAAAGGTACTGACAGAATGGCGCAGTTCGTCAGCCAACCCCGCCAGGTGGTTGATCGAGCCCGTGGCCTGCTTGGTGCCTGCGGCCGTCCGCTGCGTCACCGCGGCGATCTCGCTCATCGCCTTGGAGAGGCTTTCCGAACTACGCGCCTGCTGCTTGGAGGCGTGCGAGATGGACTGGATGAGATCAGCCAACCGTTCAGAGACACTCTCGATCTCACTCAGGGCCTGCCCAGCTTGATCGGCTATCTGTGACCCTTGAACCACCTCACAGGTACTACCTTCCATGGCAACGACAGCCTCATGCGTTTCGCTCTGGATCGTATTGACCAGACTAGCGATTTGCCTGGTGGCATTCGAGGCGCGCTCCGCCAGACGCTCGACTTCCTCGGCCACGACGACGAAGGCGCGGCCCGCCTCACCAGCCCTGGCGGCCTGAATAGAGGCGTTGAGAGCCAGGATACTGGTGCGTTCAGCAATATCACCGATGAGTTGGACAATCGCACCAATCTCCTGGGAGCGTTCGCCGAGACGCTTGATGCGCTTGGCCGTCTCTTGTACCTGAGCGCGAATCCGGGACATGCCTTGAATAGTGTTCTGCACCGCCGCAGTTCCCTGTCTGGCATTGGCTAAAGCCTGCTCAGCAACGGTGGCAGACAGTGCCGCATGCTCGGACACTTGCTGGATGGATTCGGTCATCTCATCAATAGCGGCAGAGCTCTCGACGATCTGCGTGGCCTGCACTGTGCTGCCCTGCGCCAGGTGCTCGGCCGTGGATTGGACCTCGTTGGCAGAGGCACTCACCTGGAGGGTGGTCTCTTGCACACGAGCTACAACGCCACGGAGCTGTTGGATCATGTAGTTGAACGAATCGGCAATGACCCCTGTCGCATCCTCCGTGACCTCCGCTTCCAGAGTCAAGTCCCCTTCGGCGACATCGGTCACTTCCTCCAGGAGCTTCATGATCGAGGCCTGCATGCTATCGCGCTCCTGCTGGGACTGCAGCATCAGCGTCAGGGTGTGGTCGAGCACAGCGTTGAGCGAAGTGGCCATGGCCCCTAGCTCATCTTTTGAGACCACTTCGACGCGGGCCGTATAGTCTGCCTTGTTAATCTGGTTGCAGGTGTCCATAATACTGCATACCTGCCTACCAATATTACTTGTCAATATAGTAGCAACGCTACCCCCGGCGATGACTGCCGCCACCAGGAGGATCATCTGCATCCGCGCAGCCTTCTCTGCCGCTAACGTGACAGCACTCCGCATTTCCCCGTTGTCGTAGAGGCGTGTTGACTCAGCAACAATGCTTCTCGTGTTCTGCCAGTTCACTAGTCCGATCACGGCCATGATGAATAGCACAATGCCAAAGCCTGTATAGATTTTCGTACGCATAGTCCAAGCCATAGCGCTTCCCCTGCTGCTTGCTGTCCCTCACGCAGCCTCTTGATGCCCATTGGTGTGCACAGGAAGTTTAAAGATACTGACCGACGCCCGCAGTTCGCCTGCCAGAGTCGCCAGAGTGCTGATCGACAAGGCCGTTTGCTGGGTCCCTGCAGCCGTCTGCCCGGTCACCTCGGCAATCTCCCGCATCGCCTGGGACAGGCTTTCCGAACCGTGCGCTTGCCGTTGCGCCGTGAGTGAGATGGACTGAATGAACTCTGCCAACCTGATAGACACCCTCTCAACCTCGTCCAGTGCCTGTCCGGCCTGGTTGGCCACCTGCATACCCTGCCCCACCTCGCGGGTACTTATATGTATCGCTGTCACCGTCTGGCGCATCTCGGTCTGCATCGTCTGCACCAATCCGACAGTCTGCCTGATAGCATCTGCAGCGCGTTTGGCCAACCGCTCCACTTCCGCTGCAACCACGGCAAAGCCCTGCCCCGCCTCACCTGCCAGTGCTGCTTCAATGGCCGCGTTGAGGGTAAGCACACTAATACGGTCGGCAATGTCACCAATGTGCTGCACGATCGTACCAATCTCGCGAGAGTGTTCTCCCAGCGTCGTGATGCGTGTTACTGTCGCCTCCACCTCAGCACGCATCTGGTCAAGCGCCGCGATGGTGTTCTGCACCGCACTGGTGCCCTTGCGGGCATGGGCCAGGGCTTGCTCAGCAACCTGTGCCGAGAGTGTGGCGTTGTCGGCCACTCGCTGTATGGCCAGGGCCATCTCGTCAATGGCGGCCGAGTTGTCCATGATGTGCGCTGCCTGCGTCATACCGCCCTGCGCCAGGGACTCCACGGTGGCCTGGATCGCCTTGGCCGTAGCCCCCATCTGGCGCGTGCCCTCTTGCACACGAGCCACAACGGTTCGGAGTGCATGGATCATGGCGTTGAACGGCTCGGCGATGGCGCCGGGCATCTCGGACGTGGCCTCCGCCTCAATGGTGAGATTGCCCGTCGCTACTTCTGCTACCTCTGCGTGCAGCTTCCAAATCGCGGCCTGCAGGGCCTCGTAATCTTCCTGGGACCGTATGAGCGTCAGCGTATGGTCGAGCATACGGTTGAGCGAGCGGGCTATGGTGCCCAGTTCGTCTGCCGAGAGCACCGCGGCACGCGCTGTATAGTTGCCCATGCCAATCTGCTCGAAGAGCCGTGTAATAGCCTTGAGCTGTCTGATCATCTGACGGTTGACCCTGAGGGCCAACGCCATGGCAAGCGCAGTCGGCACACCCACCAGCACCAACAGCAGCGCCGGACTGGTCTGGTGCGAGGACAGGAGCAGAGAGAGTAAGCTCACGCTTGGGATATACATGAGCAGGATGATCACACTACTTTTGATCCATATTTTCATGTTCTGCCATTCTCTGAAGCTCTTCCACATTGCGTTGCTGCCTGCACGCGTATGGCTACGCTCATGCCGCCATGACCCCACCAGCCGGCGGCAGGAGTTGGCGAATAACACCCAGCAGGATCTCATCCTGGTACGGCTTGACAAGATATTCCGTGGCGCCCACCTCGAAGGCTTTGCTCCGATGCTTCTCGCCAGCCCGTGAGGTGAGCATGACGATGGGGATATCGCGGTAAGCCGCCTGTGCCCGCAGGGTGGAGGTCAGTTCATATCCATCCATCCGCGGCATCTCGACGTCCAGCAGAATCAGGTGTGGTGGGGTAGCGGAGCGCTGGATGATCTCGAGCGCTTCGAGCCCATCCCTGGCTAAGACCGGGTGCCAGCCAGCGCTCTTGATTAAGTTCGACACCACATGTCGGACGCTGAACGAGTCATCCACGATGAGCACCTCGAAGACCTCAGAGCTATGCGTGTTCCGTGGTGTGACCGTGGCTTGTTGGACGCTGACGTGCTGGCGCCAGTCGCGCGCCAACTCGATCGGATTCAGGATGAGCACCACGCTGCCATCGCCCATCAACGTGCAGCCGATGACGCCCTCGACCCGACGCAGATGACTCCCCAGGGTCTTGACGACAACCTCACGGCCCCCCAGGAGTTGGTCGACCACAAAGGCGACGAGCTTGTCGCCAGCCTGGGTGACGACCATGGGCAGGAGGCGCACCGTACTATCAGGCGTCGACGGCCAGTGGAGCCGTGCATCCAGACGGATCACGGGCACGACTTGCCCATTGATCTGGATGACTGGTGTATCATCCACGCGTTCAATTGCCTCAGGTTCGAGGCGCACGATCTGGGCCACGTCAGCGAATGGGATCGCGAAGGTCTGACCATTGGCCTTGACCAGGAACACCCGAGTAAGCGCCAGCGTCAGCGGCAGGCGCATCGTAAACGTCACGCCCTGCCCTGGGATAGAGTCGATGTCGATCTGGCCCTTCAACCTCTTGACCGTCGTCTGCACCACATCCATCCCTACACCACGCCCGGAGACCTCACTCACCTCCTGTGCCGTGCTGAAGCCTGACCTGAAGATGAGGGCATAGAGCTGCTCATGTGTGAGCCGTGCAGCGTCCTCCTCTGACAGAGAGCCCTCGCGCACTGCAGTGGCACGGAGCCGTTGCAGGTCAAGCCCAGCCCCATCGTCCTGCATCTGGAGAACGACCTGTGAGCCTTCCCGGAAGGCCCGCAGGCAGATCGTTCCTTGCGGCGGTTTCCCCAGCGCCTGCCGTTGCTCTGGTGCTTCGATGCCATGATCGACAGCATTGCGCAGCATGTGCAGCAGGGGCTCGGCCATCGCTTCCAATACGGTCTTGTCGAAGGCGACATCCTCGCCCTCGAGCACCAGCTCCGCTTCTTTGCCGCGCTGTTTGGCCGTGACCCGCACGGCGCGCTGCAGGCGTGTGGTCAGAACAGCCAGCGGCACCATGCGCAACTGCATTAATTTGTCCTGAATCTCACTGGTCAAACGCGACTGCCGAGTAAGATAGGTATCAAAATCACCCAGAATATCCCCAAATTCCTGGCCCAGGGCACCAATATCTGCACTCGTCTCTGTCAATTCGCGCGCCACGAGGGTCAATTCGCTGTAGCGGTCGAACTCGAGTGCATCGAACTCATGTGCCGACCCTGAGGTGGCGGAACCCACCCTGATAGGGGTCACAGGGACCTGGTCCGTGGGCATACCCTGATGGTCCATGAGGGCGCGCACCTCGTACTGCGTCTCGACCGTCGTGGTCGCACGGCGTAAGCGCTCGATGCTCAGGCGCAATTCATCGACTTGACGAGTGAGACGCCCAAGGTGCTGCTCGTATGCCGAGCGACTGATGACCAATTCGCTGACCAGGCGGACCAATTCATCGACGCGCTCAAGCGGGACACGGAGCACGCCAGAGACCGACGAGACCATGGCTCCAGCGGTGTCCTGTTGAGGCGATGTCTGGTGCTCGGGCATGCTCACCGGCGCCGCTGCTACTTCCACAGCCCCGCATGCACTGGGTAGTGGGCCTGCTGCAGGCTGTGGGTCCACTGCGGGCTGTACGACGACCTCGGCAGGTGCCTCCCCCCTGATGACCGCATAGGCTTGCACGAGTGCCTGGCTGGTCTGGTCAAAAGTACTGCATTGGCCCCTGGTGCGCACAAACTCGTCCAGAGCATCAAACGTCGCCAGGAGGTGGTCTTTGATCTGCACCGTGAGTGGGCGACTGCCCGCGTAGAGTTCCTCAAGCAGATCTTCCATGCAGTGGGCCAACTGCGACGCAGCGCGGAAGCCCACGACGCCGGCAGCGCCCTTGAAGGTATGGATACTACGCCGTACCTGCTGGACATGGTCGTGCTTTGCAGGGGCCTGGCTCAAGCCTGGCAGGAGGCGCCCGACCACGTTGAGATGCTCCTCAGCTTCGAGGAAGAAGCCGTCGATCAACTCGCTCGATATCTCATCCTGCCGAGTCGCCGCCGCATTGTCTTGGAGCGCAGGGGCACTGGCCTCAGCACTGTTGGCGACCTGGGCAGAGGCAGTAGGCTCTGCCAGCACTGGCGGTGCGCTGCAGACCTCCGCCACAGCCGCCTGGTCTCCAGCAGCAGAGAGCCCCTTAAAACTACGGAACGCTTTGACTACCTCGCTGACGCATACCTGCGCGCGGCTCTCGTCAGACAGCCAGTGTGTCAGGTATTGTTCAAGCTGGTTTATGGCATGGCGTAAGCAAGCACCACGTGTTGGCTCCACCTGCCCTGGCTGGCTAACTATCTCCCCTAGCATCTCCTGGATGTACGAGGTCATCTGGCACAGGACAACCAGTTCGAGCATCTCAGCAGCACCCTTGATCGCGTGCACGTGTTGATAGGCCGCTTCCAAGGCTTCGCTCTGATGGGCCTCGTGCAGGAAGCTCTCTATGCCGGCACGAATTGTTGGCAGATAGCTCTGGGTCTCCTGCGTGAAGGCAGTCAACATTTTGTGGTCAAGGTTTGTCGGCATAGTCCTATCCATATACACGTTCATAACTGCTCTGCCATCCCTGCTGCATATGCCTACTCAAACTGGCGGACTTCAGGGGACAGCAGGAAGCGCTCTAGATCGAATACAGCGACTACGTGATTCTCATGCTCGTAGACGCCATTGAGATAGGGCGCAGCATTGCCTGGCGTTGAGACGGTGGATGCGTCCAGGTGTGTGGTGCAGAGAGGGACGATACCCATCACCTGATCCACCATCAGAGAGGTCATGATCTCATCACCCCTGGTCTTGACAACGAGCATGCGGTTCTCCTCTCCCCGGAGGGCCTCTTCACAGCCGAGAAAGGTCCGCACATCGATGACGGAGAGAATTTCACCTCGCACATTCACAATGCCACGCACCCACGTGGGGACATTGGGCACGGGCGTGACTGGTGGTACTTTGCTAATTTCGAGCACGTGTGGTACTGACACCGCATAGCGGCTGCCAGCAAGTGTGAAAAGGACATAGCGTCCAACCTGGTCTGCCCTGCCGCCAGCCTCGAGATGTGCTGGGGACGGAGCACCCTGGTCGTCGACCTGACTTACTGCATCGTCGATGGTGGTGAGCAAGGCATCGAGCGTATCACCAGAGACTGTCTCGGTCTTGTGCTGCAATGGCGCGGGTGTTTCAGATGCTTCGTCGCCTGACTCCTGCTCACATAGTGGTGCTGCTTCTCCAGCGAGGATGGCTTCCACAACCGCAGCATCATCAGCGGCTGGCAGGCTCTTGAAACGACGGAAGGCCTGCACGACATCCGTGACAATGGCCTGGTGGCTTCCATCGTCGACCAGCAAGCGTTCTAGATACTGCTCTACTTTGTCTAGAGCGTAGTGCAACCAGATACTGCACGCGGCGTCTCGCTGGCCTTTCCCAGTGACGATCTCAGTGAGTGTTTCTTCAATATAGGAGGTCATATGGCTCAAGGCCGAGAGCCCGAGCATGGCGGCAGCACCCTGGATGGTATGCACATCCCGCACGGCCTCTTCCAACCCTTCACCCTGAGGGGTATCTGTATGTAAGCTGTCGATACTCGCACGGACCTGCGGGAGGTAGCTGTGTACCTCTCGGGTAAAACCATCGAGCATCTTTTTATCGAGATTTGTCGTCATGATCCCTGTCCACGTGCGTGAGCTCAAAGTAACAGCGGCCTAAAGGCACTTCGCAATCGTCCCGAGCAGCTCCGCTGTATCAAAGGGTTTAGTGAGGTATGCATCGGCTCCTTGCTTCAACCCCCACATACGATCGGACTGCTGGTTTTTGCTGGTGACCATGATAATTTTAATGCTCTTGGTAGTAGCCTCTGCTTTGAGTTGACGGCAGACATGAAAGCCGTTTTTGCCGGGCATTACGACGTCCAGCAAAATAAGATCCGGACGCTCGGTGCTGGCTTTGTCCAGTGCATCCTCGCCGTCCACAGCCGTGAGAATGTGGTAGCCTTTGCCAGAGAGGGTATCCACTATGAAAGCGCGTGCCGTAGGACTATCATCGACCACGAGAATTTTGCGCATATACTGTTCCTCTGCCCTATGTACACTGGTCGTGATCAAACTTCTGGAGGGCCTTGGTTACATGCACAAGAAAGCCTGCGTAGACCGTTTTCCATTGTTGGCGCATTTCGGACGAGCGAAAGGCTTTGACATTAATGGCCAAACAGATGTTAAGGACACGCAGGATGTCTTTGCTGAGGGGATGAAACATGGCGGTTGACTGCATAGTCCTCTCCAAGGCTTCCGCGGAGAACCGACGCTTGTGGACATGGTGCAGCCCAAGTTGCGCGTAGTTTGAGAGGTCTCGCGATATGAGCGCTTGCAGCGAGAACTCCCCGGCTCTGGCCATGGGCAACTGCTCGACAAACTCCACTACGCGGTTGGCCAGATCGACGAGAGAGGCAAGCGCCAATGCCGGCGACGGTGGCAGTGTGGGGTCACTCAAGCGTACCGCGAGCTGTTCAATTGCAGAGAGAAACACCATGGAATCGTACTCCAATGCCATATCCTGCTGCATGGCCCCTGGCGTCAACGTCTCGGTAGTACGGTCCACATTCTCGACTAAGGTTTCTGCCATACGCCCTCCCGTGCGCAGTCACCTGGTCCGCAGTAGGTTTCGAGGCACTTGCGGATGGTGTCTGGCTCAAACGGTTTGGTGATGTGGTCTGCGGCGCCGGCTAAACGGCCCATCATCTTGTCAAACGCCTGTCCGCTCCCGGATAAAATGATGACTGGTACGTGTTTGAGACGTTTGTGCCCCTTGATGACTTTGCAGATATCTAAACCATCCATCCCGGGCAGCGTAATATCTAGAAAGATCAAATCAGGGACAACCTCATTGAGCGTACTCAGCGCCTCTAGAGCACTGCGCGTCCGCACGACCTGGTGACCCAGTCGATGCACAATTAAGGCCATGATATTGCGGACGGTCTGGCTGTCGTCCACGACCATGATGACTTTTTGTGATTCTGGTGTCTGTGACAACGTCTGGTCCTCCTAGATCGAAGGCCGCCTAAACCACTTTTCCTGCATCTAGCGGACTTCGCAGCAGGATTTCTGCCCGCGCAAAGCGTATCTCACAGCACTTCGCATGCAAGAGATCACCCTGCGGTTGTCCACACCTCTGGTCCTCTATGAGTGAAGAGACCAGAGATGCTAGAGTGAGTGTATATACGTTTCACGGTGTCTCTGGAGGTTCACAGGCTCTCGTGGGGATGTACCGGCCAGCACGAGAGCTGACGTACGAGCATGTGAGTCCATGGAACATCCTGCATAGACACACGTAAAGACGTATTACCCACCAGTATTCTTAAGGATCGGCTAATGGAGGGAAAAACTTAAATGGTCTCGAAGGGTAAGAAATGGTCGAGATCAGCAGTTAAATCGCCAGGTAGCGCTTGACGGCGTCCTCTTCTAGTTCCTGCATTCTCCCCTCTAAAACGATGGTCCCTTGCTCCATCACATAAATGTGATCGGCCAGACGCCTGGCAAAATCGAGATACTGCTCGACCAGGAGAATGGCCATGCGGCCTTCCTGCTTGAGACGCTGGATGGACTCCTCGATATCCAGAATGATCGACGGCTGAATGCCTTCAGTAGGTTCATCGAGCAGGAGCAACGTCGGCTGGGTCACCAGAGCACGGGCAATCGCGAGCTGTTGCTGTTGCCCACCGCTCAGCAGTCCACCTTTTCTGGAGAGCATCGTCTGGAGCACGGGGAAGCGCTGAAAAATCTCGTCAGGTATTGTGCCGTTGCTGATGCCGCGCGCCACGAGGCCGACGCGCAGGTTCTCGTGCACGGTGAGATCAGGGAAGATGTCCCGTCCCTGTGGGACATAGCCAATGCCACGCCGTGCCCGCTCGTCAGGGGACAGCCTCGTGAGCTCTTGGCCGTGGAACGTTAGCGCTCCCGACCGCAGGGGTAGTAGACCCATGATGCTCTTTAACAGCGTGGTCTTGCCCACGCCGTTACGGCCCAGGAGACATACCACCTGACCTGGCGGGACGTCCAGATGCACATCCCACAGCACCTGGCTATCACCATACGATACGTTAAGACCGCGGATCGTGAGCATCGACTTTATGCCCTCTGCCCAGGTAGACCTCAACCACACGGGGGTCGCGCTGCACCATATCGACGGAGCCCTCGCACAGGATACTGCCCTCGTGCAGTACCGTCACACGATGGGCTGTCTGACGCAC
>JBMDXC010000613.1:0-18532 GCA_048594805.1 Candidatus Entotheonellaceae bacterium
CATGGTCTGGGACTTGGAGTCTTCACGGCGAAGACGCTGGTGGAACGTTTAAGTGGAGAGCTACACGTTGAGTCAACCGAAGGACAAGGCACGATCGTGCGCATGGAGTGGCCGCTATGACACTACAACGACTCCTCATTGTAGACGATGACGAGGTGTTTCGAGAACGTCTGGCACGGGCGATACGCGCCCGCGGGTATACGGTGCGGACGGCAGCATCGGTGGCAGAGGCGCTGACCTGTCTGGAGGCTGAGCTGCCAGACGCCATGGTGGTGGATCTGCGCATGCCAGGAGAGGCAGGGATGGCGCTGATTAGCCACGTGAAGGCCATGGGGGCAGCGACGCGTATCCTGGTGCTCACCGGGTATGGCAGCATCGCGACGGCAGTGGAAGCCATGCGTCTGGGTGCCATGGGATATCTGACCAAACCTGCCGATGCTGAGGAGATTCTGCGTGCCCTGGAAGGGCAGACGGCACCACCTGCATTGCCTGAGACTCTCTCGACGCCATCGCTCGCCCGCGTGGAATGGGAACACATGCAGCGCATTCTGGCCGATTGCGCCGGTAATGTCTCTGAGGCGGCACGACGACTTGGTATCCATCGACGCTCCCTGCAGCGTAAGCTGCAGAAGGTGCCGCCCCAGCGTTAGAGTGCAGGGCCTAACACCTGCGGCATTTTGTCGCGCGACGATTTACCGCATTCCCACCTACGCTGCCACCTGCTACATTCCCTACCAAAAACGTCTGCCCGGAGAGAGCAGCACAGACGCTGCTCTCGGGCTCTGTGCAGCAATATGGGGCGTCAAGGTCCCTGAGGTGGGGCAAGGGAAATCTGGTGTTTCTTTGTGTGGTGTGCGTGCTGTGGATGCTGATCATGGCTGGGAGTCAGCCAGTCTGGGGCGACGATAACCGTGGTCAGGCGTTGTTCCGTCTATGTGCTGCCTGCCATGGCCCGCAAGGTACTGGACAGCAGCAACTCGGGGCGCCGGCCATTGCCGGTCTGCCTGAGTGGTATGTGGCAGCGCAATTGCTGAAATTCCGGCACGGCGTGCGCGGCATGCACCCGCAGGATAGTGCCGGTATGCGCATGCGCCCCATGGCCCGGGCGCTGCCCGCAGACAGTGACGTGCAGGCTGTGGCAAGGTATGTTGCGGCACTACCGCCGGCAGTCCAGGAGACCGCGACTGTTGGTGACCCAGCCAGCGGCAAAGTACGGTATCAACTCTGCTCCGGGTGCCACGGCCCAGATGCCAGGGGCATGCCGCCCGTGCAGGCGCCGCCCCTTACACTTGCCCACGATTGGTACCTCCTCAGACAACTCGACAATTTTAAGTAGGGGATTCGTGGTGGCAACGCTACCGCTGACCCTACAGGAGCCCTGATGCGCTCCATTGCGGTCTCGTTAGATGAACAGGCAATGCGCGATATCCTAGCGTACATCGGCACGCTGCGGTGAGGCAGATGATGGTTTTTAAGACGGACGATCCTGAACAGTATGCCCGGCTCTGGCTCTATGTCATTCTGATTGGCATCACCCTCTATGTGCTCCTGGTGTTTGCCTTTACTTCGTAAACTCTATGTAAGATGCGCTGGCATACGATGACCTGGTTACGTGAGAGTGCTGCCAGTTTTTCTGGTGACGTCGACTGGCTGATTCTGCTGATACTCGTTATGGCTGGCTTCTGGTTTCTCCTGGCCGAAGCCACGCTGTTCTGGTTCATGCTCAGATTCCGCCGCAAGCCTGGCACCAAGGCGTTGTACCTCACCGGTGAACGACGCGCAGAAAAACGCTGGATCACCATCCCACACCTGCTGATCCTGGCATGCGATATCGTGTTGCTGCTCTGCTCCATGCACGTGTGGGCCAGCATTAAGCAGGATCTCCCAGCCGCGGACGAAACGATTCGCGTCGTTGCCCAGCAATGGGCCTGGCGCTTTGTGCATCCAGGACTGGACCAAGAACTTGGGACAGCCGACGACGTGCAGACTGTGGACGAATTGCACCTCAAGGTGAACACCGTGTACCACTTCCGTCTGGAGTCGGTCGATAGCCTGCACAGCTTCTCGATCCCGGTCTTCCGCTTGAAGCAAGACGCGGTGCCGGGGCGTGTGTATACGGGATGGTTCAAGCCGATCAAGACCGGCACGTTTGATATCCAGTGTGCCGAAATTTGCGGCATTGGACATGGTCTCATGGGTGCCAGGCTGATTGTGGAGTCCGCTGAAGCATACCAGCAGTGGCTCGCACAGCGTACGGCGAGTCACTAACGGCACTGGCGTCAGCGTGCGCTCACAGGCAGGGACACTACGATGCAGACATCATCTCAGGTAGGACAGCAGGACCAGCACCGTCTGAGCTTCTGGCAACGGTACTGTGTCTCGCTCGATCATAAAGTCATTGGCATGCAATACCTCTTTACTGGCATGGCCATGGGGCTGATCGGCGCCTTTTTTGCCTACGTGTTCCGTATGCAACTGGCGTTCCCAGGTGCGCCAGTCCCTGGCTACGGCCTCGTCACCCCGGTCGACTACAACGCCCTGGTCACCAATCATGGCTCCATCATGATTTTCTGGTTCGCCATGCCGGTGTTGATTGCTGCCTTTGGCAACTACCTGATCCCGCTCATGATCGGGTGTGACGACATGGCGTTCCCACGCCTCAACCGTCTGTCATACCAGGTGTTCCTGCTCAGTATCGTGGTGCTGATCGCGTCCTTTTGTGTGCCAGGTGGGGCTTTTGGTGGCGCCTGGACAGCCTATCCGCCTCTGTCAGCCAAGGCGACCTATAACCTTACCCCGGCGGGTGCGACCTTATGGCTCCTGGCGGTGTCGCTGGAGCTCGTGGCGTTCCTGATTGGCGGCATCAATTTTATGACCACGGTGATGAATGCCCGGGCCCCTGGCATGCGCTGGACTGATATCCCCATCGTGGTGTGGATGATTATTATCGCCAGCATCGTCTTTATGGCCTCGGCAGGGCCGCTCATGGCCGGAGCCTTGATGCTCCTCAGCGATCAGACCATGGGCACAGGGTTCTTCGATCCATCGCAAGGCGGTGACCCCCTCCTGTGGCAGCACCTCTTCTGGTTCTTCGGGCACCCGGAAGTGTATGTGGTCCTGCTTCCGGCCATGGGGATTGTGGCGGAAGTGATGACCGTCTTCGCCAGAAAAAAACTGTTTGCCTATAAGACCGTCCTGTTCACGGCCATTGCCACCGGTGTGTTGAGCTTCTTCGTGTGGGCACATCACCAGTTCGTCGCAGGGATCGACCCGCGCATGGCCAACGTGTTCTCCATGACCACCATTCTGATTTCCGTGCCGATCGCGGAGATGTGTTTCGTCTACATCGCCACACTGTATGGAGGCTCGATCCAGTTCTCAACGGCTATGCTCTTCGCCCTGGCCTTTGTGGCAGAATTTTTGATTGGCGGGGCGACCGGGATTTTCCTGGGGGCGAGTGGTGCTGACATTTATCTCCACGATACCTACTTTGTCATTGCTCACTTCCATTTCACGTTTTTCCCGATCGCTATCCTGGCGGTGTTCGCCGGGCTCTACTACTGGTTCCCCAAGATGTTTGGCCGCATGATGAACGAAAGGCTGGGGAAGATCCACTTCTGGGGTACCGTGGTCCCGTTTAATGTCATCTTTCTGCCGCTCTTCATCCTCGGTGCCGCCGGAGATCACCGCCGTATCGTGTCCTATCAGCTGTTCGCGGAGCTGTCGACGCCAGAATTACAAACCCTGCGCATGGTCGCGACTGTGGCGCTTCTTGTTATGCTGCTGTTCCAGGGCGTTTTTCTGGGCAATTTTTTCTACAGCATATGGCGGGGGCGCGCCGCGACGAGTAACCCCTGGCGGGCCAATACACTCGAATGGGCGGCGCCCTCGCCGCCGCCACATGGCAACTTTTTCGTGCTGCCGGAGGTCTATCGGCCGCCCTATGAATACAGCGTGCCAGGGCGGACGGAGGACTACTGGCCGCAGCATGAACCCGCGAAGATCAGCACGGAGTCATGACGTATGCAACACGCTAGCCCTATCGCCACCCAGCGCAGCGCCACGGGCATTCCGACAGCCCGCTTAGCGGTGTGGTGGGTAATCGGCTCCGAAATCGTCCTGTTCGGTGGCCTGATCGCCAGCTATCTGCTGCGGCGCTTGCTGTTGACGCATTGGAGTGAGATTGCGGCGCATACCAATACTGTCGCCGGTGGGTGTAATACCTTTGTCCTCTTGACCTCAAGTCTCTTCGTCGTGCTGGCCCATCAGGCCGCTGAGCGCCAGGTGCATCGTCAGGCGGCGCGCTATCTGTGGTTGACGGTGGGCGGTGGTATGACCTTTCTGGTCATTAAAGCGTATGAATGGTCAGGTGAGATCGCGCATGGGTACACGCTCACGAGCAACCTGTTCTGGTCGTTTTACTATATGGCGACGGGGCTGCATACCGCCCATGTCATTGTTGGCGTGCTGCTCATGGCCCGTATCGCCTGCCACGTACGGCGCGCAACACACCTGCACCATGTGGAATTGATCGGGCTCTACTGGCATTTTGTCGACATTGTCTGGATCTTTCTCTTTCCGCTGCTGTATATCGCCAAATGACGAGGAGCACAGGCCTATGACTGCATCGCATACCGCTACACCGTACGTCAAAGTCTGGGCGCTTCTGGTGCTCCTGCTGATCATCAGTCTGCTCGGGCCGTTACTCGAGATGCCAGCCGTCACACTCATCACGGCTTTTGGGATTGCTCTCGTCAAGGCGTTCCTGGTGGCCGTCTACTTCATGCATCTGCATATTGAAAAGCGCTATATCCGCTATATGTTCTATAGCATGTTGCTGATGGTGGGCTTGCTGTTCGCCGGAACGGCCACTGATATTATGCAACCGGCAGGCCATCGCTGGGAGCATCCGGCAGTCCTTGACCATATGAAAGGGTACGAGACCCAGCATGGTAACGTCCAACACTGACGCCCAGCGTCCGGTTACGACACACCGCCGCCGCACGCCGCTGCTGCCCAATAGTGTGTTTGGGACCCTCATCTTCGTGGCCACAGAAGTGATCTTTTTCACTGCCCTGCTTAGCGCTTTCCTCATCATCAAAGCTGGCACGCGCGGCTGGGATCTGCCACCTGAGGGCCGTTTGCCCACGCTCGCTACCGCAGCGAGTACCGGGCTCTTGTTGCTCAGCGGGCTCTATGCGCACCTGGCTGGTCGACAGTTTGGGGCATTTGGCCACACCCCGCAGGTCCGCCTGCTGCTGGGTCTCGCGGGTGTCCTGGCAGCCGTGTTTGTGCTGATCCAGGGCTATGAGTGGGTGCAGTTGTTGCGTTACGGCATGACTCTGGCACCAGGGATGTTTGCGGCGTGTTTCTGTCTCGTGATTGGCATCCATGGCATCCATGCGGTAGCGGCTGTTGTCCTCATGGGTGTAGCCTGGCAGCGTTTGCGTGCCGAGACATTGCAAGCAGACCATCTCTGGGCCATGCAGATCTTCTGGTACTTCGTCGTCGGTATCTGGCCTGTTATATATCTCTCTGTGTACTTCTGAAAGGAGCTGGCACCATGCACCGCTCACTGTATGGGCTCGGTGGATGGCTGGTTGGGATGTGTGGTGCTACAGGACACGCCTGGGCCTGTGCCGTATGCGGTTTTGGTCAGGGAGAAAGAGCCCTGGCCTACTTCACGGCCGGATGGATCATGAATACTGTGCCACTCATGCTGATCGGGGGTGTTGCCTGGTATCTCTGGCGCCTGGCGCGCTCGCCTCTGCCTGGGCACACGGCACGACAGGGATCGATGCCAACGGACCCAGACCCTGCACCCACGCCAGACCCCTTTGTCAACACACAGATATAGCATGTATGATAACGCCCGAGAGGAGCAATATGTTAGGCAAGGAGAGAGCCATGACACACCAACTTTGGCACTACAGTGCTGTAGTGCTGTGCACCGTCAGTCTAATCATCCTGAGTAGTCGACTGAACGTCCACGCTGCGGGGAATCTTGAGGCTGGCAAAAAGCTTTACGAGACACGGTGTGCAGTCTGCCATGGCCCTGATGGCAAGGCGGCAACTCCGGCTGCTCAGGCGCTGAATCCCAAACCGCGGGACCATACGGATGGCGCCTATATGAACGCGCTCTCCAACGAGCACCTGGCCAAAATCATTAAGGAAGGCGGAGCGGCAGTTGGGAAATCCCCCTTGATGCCTCCGCAGGCTGATCTCAATGCGCAACAACTCGAAGATGTCATTGCTTTTGTGCGCTCCCTGGCGGTGCCACCATATCATGGGAAGTAAGCACGAAGTATGGTCCTCCTACAATATGCCTGTCATGTAGCTATGTTCTCACCCATTCTCTTGACAGAGAAAGAGAGTCGCTGTAGGCTGCACTCTAATAGAGGTGCTTTTGCATAGTCGCTACTCACAAGGCGACTTTGGCAGCATCGAACCAGGCGGGAGATGCATGATGGCGCAAGCACAAATAACCACGTATACCATGACCATCATGGACCGGTAGTCCTTTGTACAGGGCAAAAGCATGCCCCCAGTCTATGCTGGGGGCATTGTACGTGCAGGGCAGCCCCATGAGGCCAGTTGTATGGGAAGCGATGACACGGGTGTTGATTTTAGGAGGAACGGGGGAAGCGGCAAAGTTGGCAAGGCAGGCTGCTCATCTGCCAGGGGTGGAGGTGATCACGTCATTGGCAGGGCGCACGCGCCGGCCTGTGACCCCATCGGGCCGGGTGCGGATTGGCGGTTTTGGAGGTGATGCAGGGTTGATAGATTACCTGCGGGAACAATGCGTTGATCTCCTGATCGATGCGACGCATCCCTTTGCAGCGCACATCTCCTTCAATGCCGCCCACGCAGCTCATATCTGTGGCCTACCGCATCTGCTGCTCATGCGCCTTCCGTGGGAACCTCTGGATGGCGACCGCTGGATTGCTGTCGAGAGCATTGCTGCTGCCGTCTCCATCCTGCCGAGTGTCGCCCGGCGGGTGTTCCTCACCACTGGCAGACAAGATCTGGCGGCGTTTGCTCCTCTCACAGACCTCTGGTTTCTCATGCGCATGGTCGACCCACCAACCCCTGATACCCCAGTCCCGCCGGGTACGCTTGTCCTGGAACGCGGTCCTTTTGCCCTGGAGGATGAGCGGGAGCTGTTGCAAACATATGCGATTGAGGCAATCGTCAGTAAGAACAGTGGCGGGGATGCCACCTACGCCAAAATCAGCGCAGCACGAGAGTTGGCCTTGCCCGTGGTGATGATCCAGCGTCCTCCAACGCCAGGAGGGGAACAGGTTACTGACGTGGAGGAAGCGTTAGGGTGGTTAGCACGACACCTCTAAAATCTGTACGTCAGGTAGAAACGCACCGTGCGCGGCTCGACGGGATGAAAGTGCACGTCCGCGACTCCCTCAGCCGGTTCGCCTGGCAGGCGTGAAACATAAAAGTAGTCGATGTCGTGCCTGTGAGAATCAAAGAGATTAAGGACATCGATCTGCGCCCGCAGGTTTTTGTATTTATAGCCGGCCTCCAGGTTGACCAGGGTGGTAGATTTGGAACGCACACTCTTGTCCTCAATGAGCGGCCGTGGACCGAAATAGCGGGCTCGGAGACTGCCAAACAGGCCGTTGGGCAAATCGATCGCTGCGCCAGTGGCAATCACCGTTTCAATAGAACCTGGAATATAGTCGCCGGCTGGGTCATCTTCGGTAAATCTCGCATGGGAATAGGCTATGTCGAAATCCAGGCTCAACCAGGGGAGCGGTTTATAATAATTGGTCCACTCCACTCCGTACCGACGGCTGGCGCGGCTCGGCTCCGTGATCCCGGCATCGCCTATGAAGAGGAGTTCAGAGTCTAGCGTTAAATACCAGAATGCCAGGGTCGAGTTCAAACCGGGAACCCAGGTACTGCGCACGCCAATCTCGGCCCCTTTCGTCCGCACCAGGGGGTCCACACGCTGGGCTGGCTCACCCGTTTTCGGATCCACCGTGATCGTGGTCCCCCGCGCATCGTTGCTGTGGAATCCAAAGCCGCCGTTGAGATACAGCTCCGTACGAGCCCAGGGGCCAAAAATCACGCTGAGCTTGGGGCTGAAGATGGCATCAGTTTTGTTGCCAGAATTGGCAGCGATATCACTGTTGACATCAAAGACAAACACATCTTCCCGCAATCCGAGGACAGTCCGCACCTTGGGGTGCCACTGCGTCTGGTTCTGGTAATAGAAGCCAAGGCTGGTTTCGTGGACATCATCATTCCGTGTGGTGCCGATGCGGTCGCGCTGCAGCGTCTGAAACAGGGCCACTTCAGGAATCGCATCGTGGCGTACCTGCAGACCGATGGTATGATCCATCGCGGCCCCGAGCCAGGTGGTAAACCAGGTCTGAGCCGCATTCCCCCCGACCACCACCCGCTGGTCAGATTGCTCAAACTGATCTCCATTGACGGGATCATCGAGGAAAAAAGTGAAGTTGGAAAACAGATGCAGGCGGTAGTAGGTCAGATAGGCGTTGGCCTCGGTGAGACTTTTGTCGCCTTTGTATGACCACTCACTGTACAGGCTATAGCGCTGGGTGCGGCCGCCGTCGGACGGATCAATGGTCCCAAGTCGGGAAATCAAGCCCTGGTCTACGGCCCGTTGCGGGATTTGATCCGTTGCATCCCAGTTGTTGGAGTAGGCGACAAATCCAATAGAGAAAGTCGATGGGCCGCTCGTGAGCGAATACTTGAGTGCTCCATTGAACTTGCGCACATGCTCGTGATGATCCCAGGGTCCATTGTAAAAATTTGCCTCAAAGGCGTAGAGCAGATGCCCGGGGCCAATCCTCGGGGTCTGGGCAACGACGAGGCGATAATAGTCGTCCTGGCCTATACCAACTTTGGCAAGGCCTTCTGGAAGCGTCTTGACGAGGTGAAAAGCCGCCGTGCCGGCGGAGGAAAAATCGCCCACATCCGCATAGTACGGCCCCTTCCGGAACGTGACATAGTCAATAAGCTCGGGAATGACCCAATTCAGGTCCATATAACACTGGCCGTGGGCATGGGTGGGGAAATTGACGGGGACGCCATCCACAAAACTGGAAAAATCCGTGCCATGGTCCAGATTGAAGCCGCGCAGAAAATATTGATTGGCTTTGCCGGTACCACTGTGCTGCGTCACGATCACGCCAGGCACGACTTCCAGAACTTCTCCAGGACGGAGAAACGGACGGGTTTCGAATTGTGCCTGGCCCACCCGCCCTTCGGAGGCTGACCCGGCAATGCCCGTGAGATCATCGGCTCGGCCTGTTACTACCATCGGCTCCAGGGTCTGGGTGGTGCCAGCAGACGGCTGTCTCTGGGTTGTTGGGGATGGAGTTTGGGCCCGCAATGCGGCAGGAGCGTAAGAGCCAAGGACGAGGTAAAAGCTCCCAAGCATCACAACAAACCTGGCAATGTCCATGCTGGCCTCCCCTGTTAATACGAATAAAAAATTTTGCATACGCTAGAGGCCAGCAATCTATCACAGGTGATGGCTTAATACGAATAAAAAATTTTGCATACGCTAGAAGCTATACACTCATTGACCAGACGCTTCAGGTAGGGGGTGTCGGCCCGTAGCCTTGAAACGTGGGCGGGTAGGCGTTTCGAGCCACAGGGCGGCATCCATCAGGGGCCTGACGGGGTAGGCCGATGCACCCGTACTTGAGGCGACGCCCTGCCAGGCGTATAGTGTCCTGGAACCATCATCAATCATCAGGAGGTGTGAGGCCATGATCTTCGGCGCAATTACCAATTCCTGGCGGCGACAACTCGACGGGCAGGACCTGGCGGAGCTGGTGCAGGAGGCCCAGGCCTGTGGGGCTCGGCACATCGAGTTACGGCAGACCTGCCTGGGCCAGTATGAGCACGGCGAGGGGGAACACTGGCGGCCAGTGCTCTCCCGCCTGGCAAGCCTGGTCCAGGCGTTTCCCGCCCTTACCTTTGACCTGGCCATGGCTTGGCCGTGTTTGACCCAGCACACCGACCCATCTGGAGAGCCGTTCCAGGCCGCGCTGCAGGGAGCCACGCTGGTCGGGGGGCCGACACCGCACCTGCGCCTCGTCGATCCCGCCGCCTTCGAGGGCCCCTGGGAAACACCGGCAGAGATACCGCACGCCGCCCTGAGTGTGGCCGACCTGGCGCGGGAGGCGGCCCGGCAGGGGGTCGTCCTGTCTATGGAGAACTCTGGCCAACCCATTCGTAGTATGGCCCTGGTGGTGCGGGAGGCTCGAGCTCGTCTTACACCAGACGAGGGCCAGTACCTGGGACTGTGTCCAGACCCCACCAACCAGCTCCGGCGCTATCCAGACAGCGATCCATTGGCGGAACTGGAGGCCTTGCCGGCGGATATGATCAAGATTGTGCATTTTAAGCAGGCCCGGAGCGGCAGGGCCCACCCGAGCGTGGACACCGGTGACCTGGACTGTGCCCGGATGCTGCAGATACTGGAGGCAAAGGGCTTTCAGGGGCCTGCGATCATGGAAATCCCCCCCGACGAGCGGGTCTTCGACCATCTCGCCTCCAGCTTCACCTTTCTTGAGGCCGTTGCTGGCGGGAGATGAGCCGACATAGGGGAGGCATTGGACTGGCTTGCTCAATGCCAGCACTCTTGTCACAATATGCGGTTAGAAACAGCTCCTGAACTCATATGATCCAAGACAGCCCCTGCCGGCCAGACTGAGCTGGAGAAGCCCCATGGATGTCCGTGAGCAAATTGAGCGCTTTCCTCGCGCCCCCGGCGTCTATCTCATGAAGGATACGGCGGGGCGCATTGTCTATGTTGGTAAGGCAAAAAATCTGCGCAACCGCGTACGGCAATATTACTCATCGAGCGGAGATCCACGCTATCATATCCGGCTGGGGCTCCCCTCCGTGGTCGACATCGATTTTCTCGCCACTGATACAGAAAAAGACGCGTTCATTCTGGAAAACACCCTCATCAAAAAACACAAGCCGCGCTTCAATATCAACCTGCGCGACGATAAAAACCACGTGCACCTGCGACTGGACCTGAAGCAAGCGTACCCGCGTCTGACAGTCATACGGCGGCCGGGGAAGGACAAGGCCCTGTATTTCGGTCCCTATGCCTCCAGCCAGGCGGTGCGTGAAACGTTGCGCCTCCTGTACCGCGCCTTTCCTATCCGTTCCTGCACCGATGCGGTGTTCAACAGCCGCACGCGCCCCTGTCTGTACTACGAAATCGGCCAGTGTGTAGCGCCCTGTGTCCCGGGCTACGTCACCAAGGAGGGCTATGATGCGCTGGTGCACCAGGTGGTGCTGCACTTGCAGGGGCGGAGTGATGAACTCGTGAAGACGTTAAAGGCGGAAATCGCCACTGCCTCTGATGAGTTGCGCTTTGAAGAGGCCGCGCGCCTGTACAAGCGCCTGCAAGCGCTGCAAGAAACCATGGGCAAGCAGCATATGACGTCCATGAAGCAGCGTGATGAGGATATCTTCGGCTACCACCGGGTGGGGGATACGGTCCAGATCCAGACCCTCAATGTGCGCAGCGGCCAGCTCGTGGGCGGACGCTCCTATACATTCCCGCGGCAACTGGCGCCCGAGACCGAGGTCCTCAGCTCGTTTATCAACCAGTATTACGCCGATAACCCCTACATTCCCCGCGAAGTGCTGTTGCCATGTGCGCTGGAAGACGCTGATTCACTGGCTGAATTGCTCACGGAGAAGAAGGGACGCCAGGTGTCCATCCTGGTGCCCCAGAAAGGCGACAAGCACCATCTCGTGCAGCTGGCCATGAAGAACGCTGAGTTGTCATATCAGAAGGAGCGCGATGCTGACGAACAGCAGCAGCGCGCCATCGAGGAGCTGCAGGACAA
Source organism: Candidatus Entotheonellaceae bacterium (assembly GCA_048594805.1). Classification (GTDB taxonomy): domain Bacteria; phylum Tectomicrobia; class Entotheonellia; order Entotheonellales; family Entotheonellaceae; genus SXND01. Next base: position 11,865 of record JBMDXC010000613.1, read on the forward strand.
ACTGCATCTCCGGACAGCCCCGCACCGCATTGAATGCTTTGATATTTCCAACATCAGTGGCACCCTGGCCGTGGGGTCGATGGTCTGTTTCCAGGAGGGCCAGCCGGACAAGCAGCGCTATCGCCGCTACCGCATCCAGACACTCAACGGTCCCAACGACTACGGCATGATGCTCGAAGTCCTGCGCCGGCGCTACCGGCGTGCCCTCGCCGAGAACGACTTCCCCGATCTCCTCATGGTCGATGGCGGCAAGGGACAGCTCAACATGGCGTTACGCGCTCTGAACGAACTGGGTATCACTGATCTCGAAGTTGTGGGCATCGCCAAGAGCCGCTTACAGGTAGACCAGACGACCGGGGCACGCCGCCACAGCGACGAAAAGTTTTACCGTCCGCGGCGCAAGAACGCCGTGGTGTTCCCGGTCAATTCTCCGGCCCTGTTTCTGCTGCAACGGGTGCGTGACGAAGCGCACCGCTTTGCCGTCACCTATCACAAGACCCTGCGCCAGCGCCAGCAGCTGCGTTCCGCTCTGGAAGACATCCCGGGCGTGGGCGAGCAGCGTAAGACCCAGCTCCTGCGCCACTTCGGCAGCCTGAAGCAGGTCCGCGAGGCGTCGTTTGGCGCGCTCAATACGGTGCCGGGGATGCCGCAGTCTGTCGCCCGCGCCGTATACGACTACTTTCATCCGACATCAGACGGCGAGGATGAGGCGCGCCGCGCCCAGGAGAGAAAAGTGCCGATCGCCAGCGCCTGACCACCCAGCAGCATCCACCAGCGGTAGGAGATGGGCGTCCACTGTGCGAGCAGTATGCCATTGTCGGGGAGACGCGGCACCACGTCCATAATGAAAGAGACGATGACGATAAGTGACGCAATTATCTGGGCCGGCCATAGCGTTTTTCCGACCGGCAGCACGAAACCGCGCTGTTCGAGATGGAGGAGCACCAGGGCCATGCCAATCATAGTGAGAGCCACGCTGACCGGCGCCAGGACCGGGCCTACCCAGGGGACAGGGATGAGAAAGAGGACATCCCAGGTAAACAGTGAGGCCGGCCAGTCCAGAAACACTTTGAGCCAGACGTAATAAAAAATATCCCAGACGCCAAACAAGTACAGAAAATAAGCGCATTTTCCCACTTTGGTGCGACCAGCCGCTATGCCAACGGTCGCCAGCATGACCATGGTGGCCGTTTCACGCCCCAGTTCAATGAGCAGTGTTGGCATGTCAATGATTACCAGCGGAAAATCAAAACCCTGGGGGTAGTACAGGCGACGCAGGTACACTACAATAGCGGTCTCAAGATACGCCATCGCCACGGCGTATACTGTGGCATTCAGGACGCCTAACCACATACATGCGGCCTTTCATATGGAGAGCCCATGCGCAGGAACCGCAGCAAGATACACAAAACCCCGGACCAAGTCCAGCCGGAACTGGCCGGCGGTACTGTGACCATCGAGCGCCTGGCCCATGGAGGATACGGTGTGGGCTATCTCAATGGCCTGGCGGTGTTTGTGCCACGGACAGCGCCGGGCGATGTGGTCGACGTGCGCCTCGTAGAGTCCCGACGGCGATACGCCTTTGGCGAGATACGGACGATATGTCAGGCCTCACCCAGGCGCGTTGCGGCCCCCTGTCCACTGTACGACCGTTGCGGTGGCTGTCACTTGCAGCACCTGCGTTACGAAGACCAGCTGGTATACAAAACCGCCCAGGTGCAGGACGCTATAGCGCGCATCGGCAAGCTCCCCGATATTCCGGTGGCACCCATGCTGGAGAGTCCGCAGCCGTTCAACTATCGCAATAAAGTCCTGTATCACTACGATGCGGCGCGTGGTGCTCTGGGACTCGTGGCGCGCTGCGAGGCACACATCCTGGATGTGCCGCACTGCTTGCTCAACGATCCGCGTGCCGATGCGGTGCTGGCGCGTCTGCGCACGCTGGCTGCCAAGCAACCTGCCTGGCAGCGCGTGCTACATCAGGTACAGGTGCAGGTCGGCCAGCGTACGGGAGATGTGCTAGTGACGGTTTTTGTGCGGGCCACCCCCTCTGCGGCGCTGCAGCGCCAGCTCTGGGACAGCCTGCATGATCTGATCACTGGCCTGTTCCTGCACGTGAAAACACGGAAGACGCCCGAGCTGTTCGATGGCACCACGAGCCACATCGCGGGAACCCAGGTGATGCATGAACGTGTTGGCCCATGGCTGTTCCGCATTGAACCGCAGGCATTTTTTCAGGTGAATACGGTCCAGACGGAACAGCTCTACGCGCTCGTGCAAGCTGCCGCTGCTCTCCAGGGGCATGAGATTGTCTTCGATCTCTACAGCGGGGGTGGGACCATTGCGCTGAGTCTGGCCCCTTATTGTAAGACCGTGTACGGTGTGGAAGTGCATCGCCAGGCGACACTGCTGGCCATACAGCAAGCGGCGGCCCTGGGGGTGCACAATTGCCAGTTTCGCACCGGGAAAGTTGAGCGCCTGGTGCAGCGCTACCTGGCCGAAGGCATACGGGCCGATGTTGCGGTACTGGACCCACCGCGTTCCGGGTGCCATCCCGCCGCACTCCAGGCACTCGCACTCATGCGAGTGCCGCGCCTGGTGTATGTCTCCTGCAGTCCTCCGACACTGGCGCGGGACTTGCGACTCCTGCACGACCTTGGGTATTGCACCACGGCTGTGCAACCCCTCGACATGTTTTCGCAAACCTATCACATTGAATGCGTTGCCACCCTGCATCGCGGTTAGCACGGTTGGGGAGCAGCCCATCCTAGAGGGCAGGATAGCAACAAGGGGCATATATGGACCAGTTAGTGCTCGCGTTCGGCTGGTATCTTGTCTTCCTGTTTTCCACGACTTTTCACGAGGCTGCGCATGCCTGGGTGGCACGGCTTGGCGGTGATCTTACGGCCTACGAGGGCGGCCAGGTCTCCCTCGATCCGCGGCCGCACATCCGGCGTGAACCCTGGGGCATGGTGATTCTGCCCCTCCTATCGGTGCTGATGTTCGGGTGGCCCTTTGGCTTTGCCAGTACCCCGTATGATCCGTTCTGGTCGCGGCGCTATCCACGCCGCGCCGCCTGGATGTCCCTGGCGGGACCGGCTGCCAACCTGCTCCTGGTCGCCGCGGCCGGCCTCGTCCTACGCTTTGGCTTGTCCCTTGGCTACCTGGAAGTGCCGAGGTATTTTAGCCTTACCCGGCTAATGACGGGAGCCTCAGACTACTGGACAAGTGCCGCTGTGTTACTCAGTATGCTCTTCGTACTCAACCTGATACTGGCCGTGTTTAACCTGCTCCCAGTGCCACCGCTAGACGGTAGCGGTGCTGTGTTGCTCTTTTTACGCAAGGATCAGGTGGCATCGTACCAGAACCTGCTCCGGCATCCGCTAATCAGCGTTGTTGGTCTCCTCGCGGCCTGGTACTTATTCAATCCAATCTTGTGGCCGGTGTTGAGAGCCGCTCTGCACCTGCTCTATCTTTGAACGTCCTCGGCGCGTTGCTTGTTGACACCCGCTGACGCGGCGCGTATGCTCCCCCCAGATGCGACTCTGGCGAAAGGACGTTGCTATGGCTACCCAGGCAATCCGCATAGATCGGAGCAAACGTCTCAGCGAGGAGCCCAGCACGGGGCACAATCGCTGGCACCCGGATATTCCACCCGTGTTGCGTGTTGATCCAGGTGACACGGTGGTGATGGAGACACGTGACGCGCTCGATGGAGCTATTACGCCAGCGACGACAGTTGCCGATCTGCACCGCGTTGATCTCAATCTTGTCCACCCCTTAACCGGGCCAGTGTTTGTCAATGGCGCAGAGCCTGGGGATCTTCTCGAAGTGCACATCGTTGACATCACGCCCCAACCGTTTGGGTTCACGACGATCATCCCAGGCTTTGGCTTTCTACGAGACTATTTTCCTACACCCTTCCTCGTCAAATGGACAATCGATGGAGCCTCGGCAGTGTCTCCCGATCTCCCTGGTGTACGTATCCCTGCCGGGCCGTTTATGGGGGTCATGGGTGTGGCGCCTTCCCGTGCCTCCCGGGCGCGTATGGCGGCGCGCGAGGATGATCTGTTGCGCCGTGGTGGCACTGTGATGCCGCCGCTGGCTCAGGGGGCGGTGCCAGGCATAGAACCCATAGCCAGCGAGGCCTTGCGTACGATCCCACCGCGTGAGACAGGCGGCAATTTTGACATCAAACAACTGACGGCTGGTACCACATTGCTGCTGCCAGTCGATGTGCCCGGAGCCCTGTTCTCCGCTGGCGATAGCCATTTTGCCCAGGGTGATGGTGAGAGCTGTGGCACCGCCGTGGAGATGGGAGCGACCCTCACGGTGCGCTTCGATGTGCGCAAGGGTGTCGCGGTACAGCGTGGTATTCGCCGTCCGCAGTTTGAGCGCACCGTGGCGGAGCCACGCGCGGCGCTGCCACAGCGCTTCTTTGCCACCACCGGCATGCCGATCACGCGCCAGGACCGCAACGAATCTGAAGACGTCACGCTCGCTGCCCGGGACGCCCTGCTCAACATGATCGATCACCTGGTGGCAGAACGCGGCTACAGTCGCGAGCAAGCCTACGCGTTGACCAGCGTGGCCGTCAACCTGCACATCAGCGAGCTGGTGGATGTCCCCAATGTTGTGGTGTCAGCCTTTCTCCCCTTGGAGATTTTTGCAACGTGAGATCACCCATGCCATCACACGCCATACTCGCCACTCCACCACAGGCTGTGAGGGCTGACGATGCGGCTACGCCTACCCTGAGCGCCGGCATGGCGCGTGCTTGAGGTTCCAGCAGTGAGAGAAGGCGTGACGGATAGCCCTGCGGAAGCCTCTCTCCACTATCCCCGTCTGCAGCACCTTATCAGCACTCTTGGGCAGCTCCGGAGCAGTTGGGTTGGCGTGATCGGGCTAGGCATTATCCTCTTCTGGCTCCTGGCAGCACTGGCTGCACCATGGCTCGCACCCTTTCCCCCAAATGCTACACTGGTGCCTTTTGCTCCCCCAGGCACAGTGTTTGAGGGCAGGAAAACATTCCTGCTCGGTACAGACCATCTCGGGCGCGATATCCTATCACGTATTCTCTATGGGGCGCGGACGGTACTGGTCTATGCGCCTCTGGCCACAGGCTGTGCTTATCTTGTTGGCATTGCGATGGGACTGACAGCAGGCTACAAACGTGGCTGGGTCGATGCGCTCCTGTCTCGCATCAGCGACATGGTGCTGTCATTTCCAGTACTGGTCCTCTATGTTCTGATCATCGCCACAGTTGGAGCCTCTGTGGTCAATATTGTGCTGGCCATAACTTTTGCCAGTGCGCCCGGGATCATGCGTATCGTGCGTGGCTTGACACTTGACCTGCGCCAATGCGATTACGTTGCCGCAGCGCAGCTCCGTGGTGAATCGACCCTGCACATCATGCTGGTAGAGATTTTACCGAATGCCCTGGGGCCGCTCATCGTCGATGCGTGTCTACGCCTTGGCTATGTGACCATCACGATCGGAGTGCTCGGCTTCCTTGGCCTTGGTCTGCCGCCTCCCAGCCCCGATTGGGGAAGTATGATCAATGAAACCCGGACCATGGCGCAGGTGTTTCCGTGGATGGCGCTGTTTCCGTGTCTGGCAATATCCTCGCTCGTACTGGGGCTGAATCTTCTGGCTGACGGCCTGCAGGGTCTGGTGCATCGTGGCTGAGATAGATAACCTCTCAGGTCCTGTCCTGGTCCTTGACGACCTGTGTGTCTCTTATGACACCCGTGCGGGTGCTGTCCCCGCCGTCGTTGACGTCTCGCTGTCCCTGCAGCAGGGAGAGTGTGTTGGCCTGGTCGGAGAGTCGGGTTGTGGCAAGACGACTGTAGCGTTGGCCATTATGCGCTACCTGGGTGCCTATGGCCGCATCGTGGGAGGGCGTATCCTCTTCAAAGGTCGTGATCTGCTCCAGCTCAGTCCCAAGATGCTGCGCCAGGTACGTGGGGCGGAGATCGCCATGGTCTACCAGGAGCCAACGACAGCTCTCAACCCTAGCTTAACCATTGGTACACAACTACGGGAAATCCTGCGCTATCACAGACGGGTGAAAAAATCGCAAGCGGCAGAATACATCGTGCAGATGCTAGCAGACGTGCGGCTTGCCGATGCCGAGCGCGTCATGGCAGCTTACCCCCATCAGCTCTCCGGCGGACAACAGCAGCGTGTCGTTATTGCTATGGCCCTGCTGGCGCAACCGAGTCTGCTGCTATTGGACGAGCCAACGACCGCGCTCGACGTCACCATCGCCGCTGGTATTGTCGAACTGATCAAGGCAGTCCGGCACAAGTTCGGTACCAGCATGCTGTACATTTCGCACAACCTGGGACGGGTCATGGAAGTCTGCGACCAGGTATACGTCATGTACGCTGGGCAGGTGGTTGAGTCAGGTCCGACTGAACAGGTCTTCAACGCCCCACGTCATCCCTATACACGTGGACTCCTCCGCGCCATACCACTGCCCGGTGTGCAGAAACAGATCCGGCCACTGCAGACCATGCGTGGTCAGCCTCCTGAGCCTGATCACCGGCCGGTGGGATGCGTCTTTGGGCCGCGGTGTGATACGTTTCAGCCCGGGCTCTGCAATGCTGCGCAGCTTCCCCTCTCTGACGTTGGCGACGCTTCTGCCAGGCATCACGTGCGGTGTG
>JBMDXC010000614.1:0-1744 GCA_048594805.1 Candidatus Entotheonellaceae bacterium
AGAGATCCTGCACGACGGTGCCGCCTGGTTCCGTTGTACGTCCAGTCTCATACAAATACTGCAGCTCGAGACACACCATGGGTGAGATAGCCAGGTCACTGGCGTTGAGCAGATCACGTGCTGCTGGTCTCAAGCGTGTCGTCAGGCCGGCATATAACCAGACAACCACATGCGTATCGAGATAGATCATGGCCGCCATGCGCTCGACCAGTCAAGATGGACAATGTCTTCAGGATCACCCCGCACAAAGTTCCTGCGGTCAATGAGATTGTCCAACTTCTTGGGCATTTCGGTCGGCACGATCTTGAGGATCTTCCCACGTCTCTCGATCTCGACAGGGATACCTGTCTCCAACACCTGGTCGAGAATACGATAGATATTTTCCCGTAACTTCGAAGCGGTTACAGGCATAGTTGCCCTCCTTTGGTGTCTACATTGCTGCTCGGGCAGATTATACGGTAAGGGCGTACGTATGCAAGAAAGAGGACCGTACGGTTTCCAGGCGCCTCAGGCCTGCTGCTGAGCCCTCATGCACTCTCTGCGAGCAGTCCCTTGGCCTCGCGTAGGTCCGCCGTGTCAAAGCCCTCCGTGAACCAGTCGTAGATGGGCGCCAGCAACTGTCGGGCTTCCGCGTGCTTGCCCTGGCCCTGCCACAGCCGGGCGAGGCTCATGGCCGCCCGCAGCTCCAGGGATTTGGCCTGCTGGTGGTGAGCGATTTCGAGAGCCTGATGAAAACAGCTTTCCGCCTCAGTGTGCTTCTCGGCCGAGAGCGTGAGCAGTAGCTCCCCCTTGAGCCGATAGAGATCGGCCTCCCACCAGCGTTCATCAGTGCCGTCCACGACCGACAAGGCTTCAGCGAGCGTCTGCAGCCCAGCTGCATCGTCCCCTCCTCGGCCATACGCCTCAGCCAGTAGGGCAAGATAATACGGCCATCCCTGCCTTTGCCCTGTGGCCTGTAGGGCGGTCAGAGTTCGGGACATCTGCGCAATCGCCTGTACGTGATGTTCCTGCATAGACAATGCCCAGCTATGGACCATCGTACTATAGAGCAACCAACTCGGAAACCCCTGGTCCCGCGCCAGCGCCATGGCGGCTTCAGCTCGTTCTTGAGTCTGGGGGACCTCCCAGCGCAACTGATGGATACTGGCTGCATGATAGAGGGCCTCCCCTAGGCTAAAGGGGTGTGCCAGCTCCTGGGCACGGGTGAGCGCCGTGTGGACGGACGACAGAGCCTGGTCCGGATAGCCCAGGAGCCATAGGATCCGAGCCAGACGCCGGAGGCAATTTATCTCAATATCCTGTCCATAAAGGAAGTCCTGAGAACAGTCCCGTTGGGGGTCACAGAGCGCCAGACTTGCCTCTAAGTGTGCGCGGGAGGAAGCTAACTCACCAAGTTCCTGCAAAATCGATCCCAGTGCGTGATGCGCTCTCATGAGGAGCGCTGGCTCCTGAACGCGCTGGGCTAAGGTAAGGAATTCCTGTGACAGCTCTAGCGCCGTCCGGTGTTCCCCCCGCATGAAATAGAACGTACGGAGACCCCACAGCACCTGAAAGAGGTGCGGACTCTGCCCCACCTGCCTGCACAACGCTCGCGCCCGCGTGTAGACGCGCCCGACTTCTGGGTCCGAAAAGTTTTTGGTAGCTATCAAGGGCGGGCCGAGAGCGATGTGTAACTCCAGCTCATGCTGGGTCCGCTGAGGGGTGTCCGGGAGCGTATGGAGGCTATTCAAGCCTGTGGTGAGGT
>JBMDXC010000615.1:0-5097 GCA_048594805.1 Candidatus Entotheonellaceae bacterium
TTCATACTGCCTTCTTTGCCCTCGAATTGCTCACGAAGCGACTCCTGTTTGAGGTAGGCGATTTGCTCTTCATGAAAATCGAAGGTTCTGCGCACGAATGAGCGCTTCACTAACGGTGTGGTGGACTGCTGCCCCTGCCCCATGGCAACAGGGGAGGGGATCCTGGCGGGAGTGTCTTCCTGGTCTCTCTCCGGGAGCGGGGGAGTGGGTATCTCCTCCTTCACCGGCGCGGGTGGGCTTTGCACCTGAAACAGCGGCGAGCCGTCTAACTCGTTTTTGCGCTCCTGCACAATATCATTGACGTTGAATTTCTTACGCATAGCCGAAAATTTCCTGAATGAGCTTCTTATACGCGATCGCCGCATTCGCCTTGCTGTTGAAGGTGACGATATCCTGTTTACTCAGTTGCGCCTCTTTGATGTCGGTATTGCGCGGGATAATCGTCCGGAAGACCTTATTGGGATAGGTTTGCCGCAGCAGCTGCAAAGAGGCAACGGTCGCGTTGGTGTTCTCGCTCAGATTAAAGAGCATGCCAAACAGATCAAGGGCCGGATTGAACTCCTCTTTGACCTTCTCGATGGTTTTGTTGATCTGGACAATGGAATCCAGTTCGAAATAGCCAGGGGAGACCACAATAATGATTTTATCGGAGGCCGTGAAGGCGTTGAGGGTCAGCCAGCCAATGGAGGGGGGACAGTCAATAAAAATGTAGTCCCACTGGCCCCGGACTTTCTCCAACTGCGTTCGTAGCCGGTAGGCGCGGTTGTCTAAGGCCGTAATCAAAGTCAGGTCAGCGTTGGACAGGAGAATGTGCGAGGGCACGATATCCAGATGGGGAATGCTGGTTTTGTGAATAGTGAGTGGTTTGCGCTCAAGGACTGTTGCACAGACCGTGTTCATCATGTCCAGTTTCTGGTAGTCGGGGAGTAAGACCTTGGAGGAATTGGCCTGATAATCAATATCAATAAGGAGCACCTTTTTCCCGGCGTGGGCGAGGCCTGCGGCAAGCGCTAAAGAGGTGGTGGTTTTACCCACGCCGCCCTTTTGAGAGCCAATGCTAATAATCATACAGTGTCGTCAATTCTTTCGAGTCCACAATGTGGATAGTCAAAAGAATTTGTCCTGTCTCCATCAAAGCAAAAGAAGGGGCAACTGTCAAGTGGGGTAGATGACAAAAAAGGCTTACAAGAGCAAAGCTGACGCAAGAAAGCACCTCAGCCAAGCCTACCCCACTGAAGCAACATACGTGTCACCACACGTTTCCACGCCGCCACAGGCTCGCCAATCCAACCTACTGACTTTTCCGTTGCGGTGTTTCGACCAAATTTCATGCTGCTTTCCGAGAAACATCTCATGAAATCGCATAAAAAATCAATGGCTTTTGACCATGCCATCGCCTCCTGCTATCTCTTGTGGAGCCACGAACCAGGGCACACACCATAGTGTCTGGCGTGCAGACGCCTTCCCAGTGACCTGAGAGGGGACAATCCCCAGAGATGTGGGCTTGCAAACGCTTGAGAATAAAGTACTTTCACAGGGTATCATCGGGAAATCAGCACCCATACTTGCTGAAATCACGATACGGAAAAGTCAGCCTATTATTTTCCATGGCATCATCGTGTATTTTCGGCCCTGGGGATTGACCAAGCGTATCCCACCTCTTTTGCGCCAGCGGCCTTTGCTCACACCACCCCACGTGCAAATGGCATTGCGGCGCGCAGGCCATGGGCGACATAATGGCCGTTATCCGAAGCTATTTATCGCGGTTTCGCTCCCCTGTGGACATTTCATAAGACGCCCTCGCATGGGAGGGGAGACCGCAGGAGCTACCAGCAGGCAATGTGGCCGAAACAACACAACGGGAAATTCAGGATAGTATTTGACAGTAACCCCACTCTACCCTAGCATGTGAGTTCATGACGGGAGCCAATACCTACAGGGCCACTCATGTCTCCTTAACTTAGCAATGTCAATGAAGCTTATTGTACAGATCCCCTGTTTGAACGAGGAGCAAACCCTGTCAGCGACGATACGGGACATCCCTCGCAAGATCGAGGGCATTGACTCTGTTGAGATTCTGGTTATCGACGATGGTTGCACCGATCGCACTGTAGAGGTTGCCCGTGAGATGGGGGTAGAGCACGTGGTGCGCTTCTCGGGCAATCGTGGTTTAGGGCATGCCTTTGCGGCCGGGATTGACCGCTGCCTGCTGTTAGGGGCGGATATCATTGTCAACACAGATGGTGATAATCAATATGCCGGGCGCGACATTCCAAAACTCATCGAGCCGATTCTTGCAGGGCAAGCCGATATTGTCATTGGGAATCGGCAGCCGCATACGATCGCACACTTTTCGTTTCTGAAAAGGCAACTGCAAATCCTAGGGAGTCATGTGGTCAGCCGGCTCGCTGATGTTGCCGTCTCCGATGCCGCCAGTGGCTTCAGAGCATACAGTCGAGAGGCGGCGATGCGGCTCATATACTCTACCGACTTCGACCATACTGTGGACCACGTGATCCAGGCTGGCCGGCGGCGGATTATTCTGAAGAGTGTAACTATTGGTACTAATGAGAAATTGCGTGAGTCCCGTCTATTTTCGAACGTCTGGGAATTTGTCTGGCGTTCGCTCTATATCATGCTTCGCGTGTATTCGTCTTATCGCGCCATAAAGATTTTCGCTCCGTTGGGCCTTCTCACTACGAGTATAGGATTTTTCCTTGGCGTGCGGTTTCTCTTCATCTACTTCTTCACGCCGGCCACACGGGAACTCCACGTCCAGTCGCTGATATTAGCTGCCATTCTGCTGCTCGCGGGTTTTCAAATGATCCTGACTGGTATTGTGGCAGACCTCATCAATTCCAATCGGTCCATCCTGGAAGATATCTCGTACCGGCTGCGACGTGTTGAGCTACAGCATAAAGACGATAGATAGGGTCCAGGATGGAAAGCTCCATAGGAGCCTGTGATACAACCCCCTATACCCAAGTTCAAGGGGTAGTGGCCGTGTGCGAGGATTTTTTGTGCAGGCAGGGTTCAGGCCTATGTCGTCACGGGGATATCCGTTATGATGCCACTTCTAGCCAAACTTGCAGAAGGGGTGTCTCATGGCGATGACGATTCAGCAGATCAGTCCCGTGGCCCACTTCCCGTTGGTGCTGGGGGTGGTGCGTAAGCTCAAAATAGCTGCGCTCATTGATACCTTCTGCCCTCCGCACCCCGCGCATGTCCTCTCATGTGGCCGGGGAGTGGAGGCCCTGCTCCTGGCGATTCTCGATGGCCATCATGCCCTCTATAAGGTGGGAGCACGTTTGGAGGAGCGCGGGATGCTCCCCTTGCTCCAGGATGGCCTAGAACGAGCGTCGCTGAACGATTACCGCCTCGGGCAGATTCTCGAGGCGCTGTTTGCCGCACAGCTCAATCGCGTCTTTGGTGCCATCGCCCTCAACGCCCTGGACATCTATGCTATCTCGACTCCTTGGCTCCATCAGGATACGACGACCATCACGCTGTATGGAGCCTATGAGGAGGAGGCCCGCCCGGTCGCAGGGCTTGTCCCGCCTCGGCCGGCCTATGGGCACAGCAAAGATGGACGTGATGATCTCAAGCAGGTCCTCCTGAGTCTCGGCGTCAGCAGTGAGGGCCTGCCGCTCCGTATGGGCTTGCGCGATGGCAACACCAGTGACAGCACAGAGACCCTGGTGGCGATCGCGGAGTGTGTGGCCCTCGGTCTTGACGGGGTGCACGGCATTGTAGCTGACAGTAAGGCGTATTGTAAACGTACGCTGGGCTTGTGCCTGGAGCAGGGCGTGGGCCTGATCACCCTGGTCCCGTGCACACGTGTGCGGTGCGCCAGGAGTTGGAGGCCTGGGGCCAGCAGCAGGGGCCGTTGCCCTTGCTCCTCGAAAAACCTGGCCGGACACGCCAGGAGTCGCCGCGCCGCTGGCATGGGCGCAGTGTCGTCCGCCAAGTGGAAGTGGCATGCGCTGACGGGCGACGTGCGGTGGAAGCTCTCCGTTTTCTTGTCGTGCACTCCAGCCAGTTGGCCCAGCAAGCGGCGGGGGCCTATACCGCCGCCCAAGCCAAAGAGGCCGAGCGTCTTACCGAGCACATCCAGCGCGTGGAAGCTCGCTGGTTTGCCTGTGCTGCCGACGCAGAGGCCGCCATTGCCGAATACGAAGGGCGAGGCCAGGGGCGGCGTGGGCGTAAGCCCCGGCCTTGGCGTTACCATGTCCTGCACTATCAAGTCGCAGCGGTCAGTGTCCCGCAAAAGCGGCTGCGTCGTGGCCGGCCGCCAAAGGCTGAGGCCCCCCAGGTCGAGGTCCGCTATCATCTCAGCGTGCGCTCAGAGGCCGTGGTCCCCGCGGAGGACGTGCACGGCTGGACCGTCCTGGCGACCACAGTGGGGTCAGCAGAATGTACGGACGCCGCGGTGCTCCAAGCGTATCAGGAACAACACATCACGGTGGAACCCGGCTTTCGCTGGATCAAAAATCCCGCGGCCATCAGCCCGGTATGGCTGGAGAAACCCGAACGGATTGCGGCCTTGGCGATGCTGACCGTCGTGGGCTTGCTGGTGTATGCCGTGATCCAACGGCAGGTCCGTCTTTATCTCCGCGAGCATGACCGGCAAGTCCCCGGTAATAAAGGCCTGACGGCGACGCCCACAGCGGCCGTGGTGTTTGCGCTCTTTACACCGGTGATGCTCGTGCAACTTGCCATGGACAGGACGACCAGTCTCCAGGTGCATGGCGTCCAGAACTACCATCTGATGGTCTGTGATGCTGTGGGGATTGAGCAGGCCTGGTATCAAGGAGCGGTACCGAGGCAAAATTCACTGCCGCGGACCACACCCCCTTGAACGTGGGCCTATACGAAAACTGAATGACCTTGGAGTACGGAACGAGATCTCTTGCCATCGACCTATCCAATTTGGCCTTGCCTGGGAGGCATTACACCACTCAAAATTGACACCCTGTGCCTTGAAGGCATTTATCAACCGAAGCTTATGAGATTTTCCCAACTCATCTTCGGGCCGACAAACAGACCGCAAGTGGGACAATATATAGTCTCATTTGGTCTCGATTCGTCCTCCGTGAG
>JBMDXC010000616.1:0-3109 GCA_048594805.1 Candidatus Entotheonellaceae bacterium
TATTCACTGACGAGCGGATCCCAGAGGGCGACGTGGGCAATCAGCGCAATCACGACCCGCTTCAGCAGATCGGGCATCGGCTTCCCTTCGAGGAGGACCGCTGTAAACACAAGCATATCGAGCAGGTCAACGTGCCCTTGCCAGTAGTGGTGGGACAGACAGATGTCCTCGGCAGGGGGGTCGTGTGCTAAGGTTCCAACTAAGGGGATACAAAATAATGTTCGCTCCAAGACAGAGCGGCTACGGCAGGCATGTTCATAATCTTGGAGAAAGGCCTTCCATGCCGGCCACGTGTGTGGGGTCAGTCCATCAAGCCAGAGGAGTTTGCCTGCAAAGACGTCCTCGGTTACTAAGGTGCCAGCATTCCACAAGGCATCAGGACGTGCATGGGGCACGAAACGAGCAAAGAGCCAGTGGATAGGATCTCCTACTCCGGCAGCTTCCTGGACTTGGAGCGTATACCATGACCATTCATCGCCGAGAACAGACCTGATAGCACCCGCCAGCCCCTCTGGGGTATGTTCTGGCATGCAGAGTACAGTATTTTTCCCGTCGCGCAGATCTTGGATGATGCGTGCCACAAACCTGCTTGGGCCAGGAAGCTGCCACCACAGACGGGACATAAGGCTTTATTTCCCGATGATGGGAAGGAGACGAGCGACAATATCGTCAACACGCCAGCATCCATTTTTTGCCGGGATCGTCAGGTGCAAAAGATCGGACCATCGCAGGCTTTGCTGTATAACCTCTAAGGAAAGTCATTCCATAACGGTCACTCGATCTTCAAGAGAGGCTTCCCCAAGTTCCATCAGATCATGCAGCACTCTCTGCACCTCTGGCCGATGGAGTCCAAAAGTGTTGGCGACCTCGTGCCCAAATGGCCCCTTGAGAGCTTCGTCGAGTTCTTGCAGAGACCGTTCCCATCGATGGGGGTCAGCTTTGCAGCGTTGATAAAAGCTGCCAAGTAAGAAAGGCCAGTTCCCTGTCACCGTCGCAATCTGGTTTCTCCCTCCCTGATCGCTTGGGCCACCAACGCCACAATCGACAAGCCACTGGCGAAGAGCAACGTCGTGCCACGTCTGCAGCGAAAAGGTGGTCACACCCTGCTTGATCAATGTGTCCAGTATTGGGGTACCGGGGCTGAGCAATTGCCATGTGAGCTGCGGATCGGCAACGAAGACAATCCGCACAAATTTCGATCTCGATTTGAATGCGTGGACTTTTTCGACCGCTTCGCTGACCCAGTATTCGCTCCAGGGACAAGTCGGCAACACCAAGACAAGGGTCACGCCATCTTTCTCTCGGTTACTGAGATCAGATGATAATTGCTTGATAAAATCAGCCTTATCAGTAACGTGATTATAGGTAATAAGAAATTCTTTCCCAAATGCCAAGGTCAAAAAGTCCTCCAGTTCATCAAGGCCGGCTGCACGACACCCAAAGATTATTGAGACACCATTCTGATGACTCCGGAGTTCCGATTCTTGCTGCGCTGTCAATGGACTACGACGAAATTGTGCCGTACGAAAAGCTGTGCGAAAGGAGGCGGGTTCGTATTCGATAGGTGCCTCACGGCTACTCTCCAGCACCCGTGAGATTTCTTCTTCTGTGCCCATGAGCGAGACGACGTTCGGACTCCGCAGCGTGTAGTTGCCCACGCCGACGCTACGCAATATCCCTAAGCCCACCATTTCGTCCAGTAAAGCGCGGATCGCGTCTTCGGATGCACTGGTGTGGAACCCCTCAGGCCACCAGTTCATCACATCCTGTCGTACCTGTGAGATAGAAAAACCGTCGATTAAACTGTGCTCACTATCCAAGCAATAGCGGTAGGACATCGCATACGCGATGACTTCGTAGCGTTGATCGAGCTGGAGGGTCAACATAAAACGGTCCCGAATCTGCGCACGCAGTTCCTGGCTTTGATAGGCCTCATCGACATGCCTTGACGTGATCATGTATGGCGGGCAGGTTTTTGGATCGTAGGTTGTGCTATTTGGGTTTGTCATATGTCTGAGGAGCTGGGTACAGTAGAGTTGAATTAAGTTGGGATAATAATTTGTTTGAGAAAGAATGCGCGTCACCAGATCCGGGGATTCAAAGCGAAAACCCAGGCTAGCAAGAGGCCGTTCCACCAAAGCGCGTGCTTCGCGCCATTCGCCATTGGCCAGGAGCGGACCAATACAGAGCGGGTCTCCGTAGTGCGCCAGTGGATGATTTTCCTGCTTGGTCGTTCTCTGGACATTATGCAAGCCAGCGAAGACGACCTTAAACCGTCGATTGGTGCTGTCCATTAGTCCTTTAATGCGTGCCGCACGCCCAAATTCCTCTTTACCATCCGATATAAGGAAGCGGTCCGCTTCGTCCAGCAAGAGGAGAATGCGGCGCCGTTCATCTTTATCGAGCCACTCCTGGATGCGTGCAAAAAGCCGATCCGGGCCAGTATGGTCTGGGAGGCTGGCCGGCAGTACACCGAGCTTCTTGAACTCCACAATGAGAATTTGCCAGATTTCATCAATGGGACGATCGATCCCGATCCCCCTTGTTTTCAGATCGATCCAGAGAGCAATCCGACCCTCTGACAGGGCGTGAAACGATCGCTCAATATCACGAAGTAGAGCCGTTTTACCCAACTGCCGACCTCCATAAATAAAGCAGGAACCCATCGGAGCAATGATGGCCTCGCGTTCGATGACGCGCCCGTAAAACATTTCTGGAGGCACTAATCCGGCGGTAGTCGTATACGGTTCAAGAAAGGTAAAGGGTAACGTACACTCAAAAAGGACAGGCAGACGTGGGCCACGTTCACCGCAGAGATAGAGTATGACCACATCGTCAATGACCAGTATGGTGCGTCTACGTTCCCGACAGACACGGGCAAGGTCTCGGCGTTTTTGTTCTGTAACACGCCCAAAATAAAAAACTAACGCCGGTGTGCCACGAGAGGTATCTCCTACATCATTGACCAGATCTTCTTCAGTGGGCCGGTCCCAGACGCACAGGATACGATAGCGCCCATGGGCACTGGAACCGTACGCATGCACTGGACAACGCGTGGGATCCTGAAGAGGCTCTGTCACGACGTTGATCCAGTGGTGTCGCCCCGCTT